>DASVRB010000727.1:0-9176 GCA_036388835.1 Thermoanaerobaculia bacterium
CGGCTGGCTGGCGCGCCTGCAGGGGCTCGAATACGCCGTCACGTTCGCGGTCGGCCGGAAGAGTCTCGCCGACCGCAGCATCACCTCGGGAGTCGCGTTCTACCGTCGCGACGCGCTGGAGCATGTGTTCGAGCGGCACAAGCTCTCCGTTTACGCCGAGGATCTGCGGAACGCGCTGCTCCTCCTCGGGCACGGCGAGCAGATCTATTACGACGATCGGCTGGTCGTCGACACCATCGGCAAACGGACTCTGCACTCCTGGTTCTCGCAGCGCGTCGGCTGGTTCTTCGGCCTCATTCGCGTCTATCAGGACAGCTTCGGCGACGTTCGCCGCATCGCCGGACGGAGCCCCTTCTTCGTCTACCACTACGTCTTCTACATGGGCGTCTGCGCGCTCGCCCTGCATCCGCTGAAGCTCGTCGCGCTCCTGCTCTCGATCACCGGCATCGCCAACGGATTCGACGATCTTCTCGGCCTCGGCGTCATTCCGAACACCGCCTGGACCGACCCCGCCTACTTCGTCCTCGCCTACCTCAAATACACGCTGCTGACCTCGTTTCTGCTCGCGTTCGTGGTCAAGGGCGACCGCAAACATCTGATCGCCTCGGTGCCGCTCTTCTACCTCTATCAACTGCTGCACATCGTCCCGGTGACGATCGGTTACGCGAACTGGATTACTCTCCGCTACCTCGGGCGGCGCGTCTTCCGCGACCACTTTCAGGACGAAGAATCGCTGGCGCGTGAGTTCCGCGAACAGTTCGGCCGCGCGGCCGCAACCCGCTGAACATGGTATTTGCAAGGATGCGAGCCCGGGTACCGATGAGAACCGGAATGCGGCCAGGAGCCGAGCCAAAAAAAACAGCCGGCAGCGCCGTACTGCTCGTCGGACCGTACGATCCACACTGCGGCGAATACACCTTTCTCGCACCGCCGCTCGGCGTCTGGCGTCTGGCCGGCGTGCTCAAGCAAAACGGAATTGCGGCCGAGGTTTTTGATCCCAATTGCGTCGACAGCGGGACGCCTGAAGAGGCGTTCACGAAAAAACTCTCCTCGCGCGAGTGGGCCGTGGTCGGCTTCTCCACCACCGGCATGACCCTCCGCTTCGATCTCGCGCTCGCGCATCAGGCCAGCAGACAGGCGCCCGGCGCGTTGCTCGTGGCCGGCGGAATGGAAGCGACATTCGCTCCCGAGACCATGTTCGCGCTCGCCCCGTTCGATCTCGTGATCCTCGGCGAAGGCGAACATCCGCTGCTCGAGCTCATGCGCCGCATCGAGGCCGGCGAATCGCTCGACGGCATCGCCGGCACCGCTCGTCTGAACGGCGACGGCACCCTCGCACGCGTCCCGCAGAAAGCGCTCACCGCCGATGAATTGCGCGAGGCCATCTTCGCCACGCCGTACGACGAAATGCCGTACGAAGCCTACTGGCAGCGACTCGAAGAAGCGTACGCGGTCCGCAGTCTGCCGATGAAAGCCGATCGCGAGGCGCGGCTCGCGGAGATCCGCTCCGTCCGGCTCATCACCCTCAACTACTGTCCGATGCGCTGCACCTTCTGCTCGTCGACGAACTTTCTGACGGCCGCGCAGGACAGCACCGCCCGCATCGCCCGACTCGAAGCAGACGACTGCGTGACCATGATGCGGCGCATCGTGGCCGCCCATCCCGGCGTCCGCACGATCATCTTTCAGGACGACATCTTCGTCTTCCCGACCGACCGCCGCATCCTCGCGCTGACCGCCGCGATCATCGAAGCGAAACGGAGCGGCGCGCTGCCGCAATCGCTGCAGTTCATCAGCACCAACCGCGTCGACGCCATGACTCCCGAGCGGATCGCCGCGATGCGCGAGGCCGGCTTCCGCGTCCTCGGCTTCGGCATCGAAAACTTCTCCCCCGTCGTCCTCGCGGAGTTCAACAAAAGCCGCATCGTCCCGGCCATCGAGCCGGCGCTGACGGCCGCACTCGCCAACGGCATCACCCCGTTTCTCGACATCATCCTCACCTCGCCGCGCGCTACGCTCGCCGACCTCGCCCTCACCGTCGGCGAGGCGTATCGGTGGATCGAGGCGGGATGCGAGGTCGGGATGTACCCGTACGTCATTCCGTTCAGCGGCGCCGCGATGGCCAACGATCCCGCGCTGCTGCCGCAGACGCGCTACGAGCTGCAGTCGATCGCCGGCACGGCCATTCGCTGGCAGCAGCCCTCCACGATCCTGCCGTTCGATCCGCTGCTGCGCGCCGCGATCGTGACCATCGAAGAGCAATACGAGGCGAAGCTCGAACAGCTCGAGGCCGAGCGCGCGCATCTGCCGTCGCGCGTCCGTTCGCTGCTCTGGATCTGGTGCGCCGCACCGATCCTGCGCATCCTCGGGCACGACGCGCCCGAACAGGACGCGGTGCAGGATCGGTTACGCAAGCTGCTGCCGACCGCGGTCCGCACGCTCGAACGCCCGGCCGGACTCGAGCTCGCATCGTGACCTCGCTCGCGCAGTACTGGGACCAGCGCGCGCGCGACTTCGCCAGCCGCGGGGCCGGACTTCGCGCCGTCTGCTCTTACGGAATGCCGTCCTTCTACAACGGCTACATCCACCTCACCCAGCACCTCGCGCTCGCGAAACACCTCCGCGTCGCCCCCGGCACGCGCGTGCTCGACATCGGCTGCGGCATCGGCCGCTGGTCGCGCATGCTCGCCCGTCGCGGCGCCGACGTCCTCGGGATCGACCTCGCCGCCGCCATGATCGAAGAAGCGAAAACGCGCACCGCGCGTGAAGGTCTGAGCGAGCGCATCGACTACCGCGTCGGCGATGTCGTCGAGCTGAATCTCGGACAGACCTTCGATCTCGTGCTCGCCGTGACCGTGCTGCAGCACATCCTCGACGAGAACGATTTTGTCCGCGCCGCGATGAACGTCGGCCGTCACCTCGCTCCCGGCGGCCGCGCCGTGCTCCTCGAAGCGGCACCGTCGCGGCCGAACGACTCGTGCGACACACACGTCTTCCGCGCGCGGACGGCCGAGCAGTACCTCACCGCGTTCCGCCACGCCGGACTGCGTGCGGTCAGCATCACCGGCGTCGACCCGGCGCCGTTCAAGCAGAAAGTCCTGCCGCGGTATCGCACGATGCCGGCCGTGGTCGCGAAGCCGACCATGTTCGTCGCCACCGCGCTCTCGCTGCCGATCGACGCGCTCCTCGGGCGCCGCCTGCCCGCGCAGTCGTGGCATAAGGTCTTTGTGCTGGAGCGCGATGGATAGAAAGCGGTACGTGGTGCTCGCGGCGTTCGTCGCGGCCCCGCTGCTCATCGCGCTGACCGCGCGGCGGTGGGAGTCGCTCAGGCCGCAGGCTCCGGAGCTTCGCGCGGATGCATCGCTCGTGGTCATCAGTGGCCGCGACAGCGGCGGCGGCACGCTCCGCGAAGCCATCACCGCCGCGGCCCGTCACGACGGGCGCGTCCGCATCGTCATTCAGCCGCGCAAGATCACGCTCCTCTCTCCGCTGCCGCCGCTCGTCAACAGCGAAGGCGTCGTGCTCGACGCCACGGAGTCGCGCTGCGAGATCGACGCGGCCGCCATCGGCGACATCCCGGCGCTGCAGATCGCCTCGCCCCGCACCACCATCAGCGGACTCCGTTTTCGCAACGCGCGCGACTCCGCCATCCTCATCCGCGCGCCGCGCGTCACCATCCGCAACGTCGGCATCACCGAATCGGAAGACGGCATCGTGCTCGCCGGCGCGCGCGGTGCGCTCATCGAAAACTCCACCTTCGAGCGCAACACCAACGGCGTGCGCGTCGATGGCTCGTCCCCAGAGACCGCCATTCGCGGCTGCACCTTCCGCCGCCACGACGGAGCGGGCGTCTGGGCCGTCACCGGCACGCGCAACAACGCCATGGCCGTGCGGATCGAGAACAACACGTTTCACGACGATCGCGTGTCGATCGTGGTCGTGAACCTCGCCGCGGCGCTGACGAAAAACGAGATCCGCGGCGCGATCGAGAACGCGATTTACGTGATGCAGAGCCGTTCCGTCCTCCGCTCGAATCGCATCCTCGGCGGTGCAGGCGGCGGCGTGCTGGCCGAGCGGGCCGACAACGTCCTCCTCGACCGCAACGAGATCGACCACAACGCCGGCGTCGGCGCGCTGATCCGCTCCTGCCGCAACGCCACCGTGCAGCGCAATCTCGTCTACGCCAACGGCTACGGCATCGCCTCCATCTTCGGCGACACCGGCGCGCCGAACGTCATCGCCGAGAACGTCGTGATGAGCAACCGCGTCGACGCGCTGTTCGTCGTCGGCGGCTCGCCGCTGCTGCGCACGAATCGCCTGATGCAGAACGGCGGCGCTGCGGCGCGCGTGCTCGATTACGTCCCCTGGACCGGCCCACGCATCGCCGCCGATCCCCGCTTCGACGGCAACACGATGAGCGGCAACAAGATCAACCTCGCCGTGCACGGCGATTACCGCCCGAAGCGCGAGCCGGAGCCGGCGCGATGAGCGACCCGCGCCTCCCCGAAGGCGTCGAGACGCTGCGCGCGCAGACGCGCTTCCTCGCACGCGTGATCGCCGCGACGATGGTGCTGATGTTCGTCGCGGTCGCACTGCCGTGGCTCCTCCGCATCATCGAGATCGACCTCGCTCCGCTGGCCTGGACGCTCACCGCGTTCGCGGTCGTGCACGCCGCGCTGATGCTCGCCAGCGAACGTCTCGCGACCCGCACCAGCATGCTGCGCTTGCTCTATGCCGTGCCGCTGGCCGGCGTCGCGTTCATGGCCCTGCTCTGGCACCACGGCGGCGGCGTCTCCCATCCCGCGCTCGCGCTGATGATGGCTTTGCCGGTGTTCGCCGGCGCCGCGCTGCCGCGTCGCAATTTCGCATTCGACGTGGCGGTGTATTCGATCGTCGTCGTCACCGTCACCGCCGCCATCACCTCTCCCGATTTCGGCTGGTACATCGCGCAGCTCGGGATCCCCGGCGCCGCGCTGATCCGCCTCGGCGCGGAGGATCTCGTCGCACGCGATCCCTTCCCCGGCGCGACCACCACACCGGCGGCGATGTTTCTCTTCGTCGCCACGTTCGCGCTCGTGCAACTCGCCGCGGCCATGGTCGCGGCGCGCGTCTCGAAGATGCTCCGCGCGCGCGAAGAGCTCGTCTCCCGCCTCGGCGAATCGGAGCACGAGACGCTGCCCGCCATCGCCATGCGCGCCACCCCCGCGGCCTCGCTGCTGGTCGTCGCGTCAACCGGTCAGATCGTGCAGGCCAGCAAACGCTTCACCCAACAGATGCTGCTGCACAACGAAGCGATCGTCGGCCGCGAGCTGTTCGCGTTTCTCACGTTCGCCGATCCCGACGCTGCACGCGCGCTCCTCGCGAACGGCGGTTCCATCCCGTTCTGCCGCTATCGCGTCGGCAGCGAAGAGCGCATCGCCTCGCTGCAGGCCGATGCGTTCGAGCACGAAGGGACGACGTACACGAGCGTCGTCGTCAACGATCTCAGTGACATCGCCTGGCTCGGTGCCGCCGCCGAATCGATCCCCGAGCCGCTGCTCGTCGTCGGCGCCGACGCGCGTCTGCGTTATGCGAACCGCGCCGCCGGCAATCTCTTCGACGAGCTCTATGTCGGCCGCGACGTCGCCCCGCTCCTCGGCGGCGACTGGTGGCTGCGCGGCAGCCGCACCGAGCGCATCGAGATCGCCGATCGCAGCTTCGACGCGGTGGCCACACCGGTGCGGCTGTTCGGCTCGGACAAAGCCTCTCTGGTAATGCTCACGAATCCGGAGACGCGATGAAGTCGCTGCTTCTTGCGATGTTCTTGATCGCAACCACGACGCACGCACAGGACGCGCTCGTCGTCAGCGCGGACGTCAATCGCCTGCGTGACGGCAGCGGCGGCGGCATTTCCGCGCTCTGGATTCATCCGCGCGGCAACGACACCTTCATCGCCGGCGCCACGTTCCTCTCCCTCCCGCAAACACGCTGGGCCTACGCAACGCTCGGCGACACGCGTCGCCTCAGCGCACGCACCACGGTGAACGCCGAAGCGAACCTCGGCTCGGGCAGCGACGCGCGCGGTGACTTTCGCTACATCCTCCTGCGCGCCGGCGCCACGCGCGAGCTCATCGCGCGCACGCTCTATGGCGAAGCCGAATGGCTGCAGAGCGACGTCGCGCGCCAGCAGGACGGCATCGCCCGCATCGGCGGCACCTGGCTCCCGATCGAGCCCCTGACCCTCCGCGCCTCGATCTACGAATCGATCTTCGGCGACAGCGACACCTCCCTCGCCACCATCCGCGCCGACTACGACCTCGGCCCCCTCACCGCCATCGCCGGCACCACCACCGGCACCGCCATCCCCGCGCTCCTGCAACAACCCGGCACGCAGGGCTCGCGCGTGCGAGAACTCTTCGCCGGCGTGACCGTCGACAACGCCGGCCGCCCCTGGACCATCATCGCCTCCACCCTCACCGTAGCCCACGAACGCCGCCACCGCGTAACGGTCTCCTGGCGCCTCCCGATGTAATCTGGAGTGCGGCGACGCCAGTCGCCGCTTTCCCTCGCTCCGGCAGCAAAAGCGGCGACTCGCGTCGCCGCACTCCAAACGGCGAAGCCGTTCTTGTGTGGAGCGGCGGGCTTCAGCCCGCCGAACAAAAGAGACGGTCGGCGGGCTAAAGCCCGCCGCTCCACCATCTCTCGCTAGTGGCATGTATGGCGTGAACTGGTCCGCCGTTAGTACACCGCGCCCAAGGCTTGGCCAACAAGCGCCGCCGGCCGCGCCGGCCGTGGCCCATTTCGCGCAATCCGTTCCCGCTCGTGGACCAATCGGCCGTTCGCGTTCCGCGGCGTGTGCTCGTGATCGCGCTCATCGCATTCCTTTTGGCGCTCGGAGTTGGGAGTGCGTTCGTACGTCTCGCCGATCGCCGCAGCGTCGAGGCGCGACGTGGTGCGGCCACCGACGCTGCCGCCGCAACATCGTTGCGCGTCGAGCGTCAGATCGATGCTGCATTCGCCGCCGCATCCACCGCCGCCGCGCTGCTCCGCTCCGGCGCTGCCAACGACCGCGCCACCGCGAACGAATCGATCGGCCGCGGCATCGCCGCGATCGAGATCATCGAGAACGGCACCATCACCCGCGTCGAGCCCGCGCTGCCCGACGAACAGGGGCAGCCCGCCTTCACCGCGCCGCCTCCGAATGCCGCCAACGAAATCCTCGTCATTCCCGATCCGCGCCGGCTCCGCGCGTGCGTGCGCGTCGCTCGCACCGAAGCACGTTTCGCCGCCGCCGTCGTCGACGTACGCGAGCTCCTCGCGCAGAGCGGTCTCGCCGACCTGCAGGAAAAAGGCTACGACTATCGCCTTGTCGCCGCCGACGCCCTCTCCGGCCGCAACACCGTCATCGCCCGATCGTCGCCGCTCGAATTCGACGAGCCGGTGCGCTCGTCCTTCGAGCTGCCGCAGGGACGCTGGACCCTCGAAGTCGTCCGTTCCGCCGGCTGGCGCATGCGCGGCGAGCGCACCCGCGAGATCGCCATCGTCCTCATCGGCAGCCTCCTTTTCGCCCTCTTCGTCTTCGACCTCCTGCGCCGACCGTACGTCCTCGCGCGCGAAGTCGAGCTCCGCACGCGCAAGATCGTCGAGACCAATCGCCGCCTCACCGGCGAGATCGAACAGCGCCAGCGCGCCGAAGAACAGGTCGTGCACGAGGCCACGCACGACCGCCTCACCGCCTTACCGAACCGCGTCTATCTGCGCGAGCGGATCGCGCGCGCGCTCGATCGCACGAAAGAAGGAGGCTCCGTCGGTTTCGGCGTTCTGGTGATCGACGTCGATCGCTTCACCGACGTCAACGACGGCCTTGGGCACGACGTCGGTGACGAGCTGCTGACCCTCATCGCGCGCCGCCTGCAGAGCTGCATCCGCATGGGCGACGTGCTCGCGCGCGTCGGCGGCGACGAGTTCGCGATCCTCACTCTCGCCATCGATCCCGCCGACATCACCGGCATCGGCCGCCGCTCGCAGGAAGCGCTCGAAGTGCCGTTCGAGCTGCGAGGCCACCGCGTGCAGATGGCCGGCAGCATCGGCATCGCGCTCAGCGCGAGCGGCTACACCGCCGCCGACGAGCTGCTGCGCGACGCCTATCTCGCCGTCAATCGCGCGCGGCAGCAGGGCGGCGCGCGGCAGGTGCTGTTCGATCCGAAAATGCACGAGCAGGCCGCGGCCGCGCAGCAGGTCGAGGCCGAACTGCGTCTCGCGCTCGAGAACTCCGAGCTGCGCACCTACTTTCAGCCGATCGTCTCGCTCACCACCGGCCGCATCACCGGTTTCGAAGCGCTGGTGCGCTGGATCAGCCCCAAACGCGGCTTCGTCTCCCCCGCCGCGTTCATCCCGGTCGCCGTCTCGACGGGTCTCATCATCCCGCTCGATCAATGGATGATGCGCGAGGCCGCGCGGCAGGTGCACGAGTGGAACACCCGCTTCAATCTCGATCCGCCGCTGACCATCAGCGTCAACGTCTCCGGCCGCCGCCTCGGCCAGCGCGAGCTGATCGACGACGTCACCAGCACCTTGCGCGACACCGGCATCAGCACCCGCTCCCTCCGCCTCGAGATCACCGAAGGCGAAATGATGGAGAAGCCCGACGAAGTGCTCGCCATCCTGACGGAGCTCAAGGGGATGGACATCACCCTCCTCGTCGACGACTTCGGCACCGGCTACTCCTCACTCAGCTACCTGCACAGCTTCCCGATCGACATCGTCAAGATCGACCAGTCCTTCGTCCGCCGCATGCTCGAAAGCCCCAAAGACGAAGAGATCGTCCGCGCCGTCATCAACCTCAGCGCAACGTTAGGATTGAAGGTCGTCGCCGAAGGCATCGAGACCGCCGACCACCTCGCCCGCCTCCGCGACCTCGGCTGCGACTACGGCCAGGGCTACCTCTTCTCGAAACCGGTCGACGCAGCCGGCATCGAGACGCTGATGGCAACGAACAAAACGTGGTGATTTGGAGTGCGGCGACGCCAGTCGCCGCTTTCCCTGACGGCGGCAATGCCGCCGTCGCCGCGTGTCTTCCCGAGCGTAGCGAGGGACCTGGGCGGGCGGGTCGCGGAAGGAATGTGCATCGCGCCCCACCCACCCAGGCCCCTCGACTACGCTCGGGGTGACAGCGCCGCGTGAAACCCCGCCAAACA
>DASVRB010000728.1:0-4768 GCA_036388835.1 Thermoanaerobaculia bacterium
ACCAGCCACCGAGGAACCAGCCACCGAGGAACCAGCCACCGAGGAACCAGCCACCGAGGCACCGCCTCGCCGAGACCCAAGATTCCCCCCAAATCCCTGCAACAGCAGAGCTTAAGTGGCACTCTCCTCGCAATTTAGACGGTCAGGAGGACGCATGAATAACTATCGTGATGGGTTGTCCGGCTCTGATCTCGCGATGCCGAGTGGCTTTGAGGTGGAGGCGGCGACGTTTCACGCGCCGGTAACGACCGAGGTCATGGTCGTGACGCCCGCGCGCTCCGAACCGAAATCGCACGGCATGAAAGAAAAACTCGACGAGCTGAAACTGCAGTCGAGGATGAAGCTCCATGACATGCAGCACCTCATCGACCGCAAGACCGCGGACATGAAGCAGACACTGCAACGTTCGATGGTCACCACCAAAGACACCCTGCAGCGCTCGATGACGACGGCGAGAAGCACGATGGAACGCTCGATGTACCAGGCGAACACCACCGTGCACACCGGCTTCAACGACATGCAGGCAGACATGAAGGTCAATCCGATGAAGTGGGCCGGCATCGCCGCGGGCTCCGGATTCGCCATCGGCCTGATCGGACGTTTCATCCACTGGCGCAACAAACATCGTCAGGTCCACCGCGGCGTGCCGCAGCTCGTGATCATCGAGTCGGCGTGCTGAAGGAGCGGCCAGAACGAACAATGAAAACGGCGAGCGCGAGCTCGCCGTTTTCGTTGGTGCGCTGTGGGCAGCGCACGCCGCACGTCCCTGCCGCCCCTCCCGCGCAGGCCCCTCGACTACGCTCGGGGTGACACGCTGGAGGCGCCCCCGTCATCCCACTCCCAGGAGGCACGCGGGCGAAGCGCCACTCGCATCGCGCCGCTGACTAACGCTTCCGTTGCGCGAGCGTCGCCACGACGGACGACAGCGCCTGCGCGTCGACCGGTTTCGTCATGAAGCGCTGAAAGCCGCCGCCGAGAAGTGCGACGCGCAGATCGACGTCATGAAATGCGGTGAGTGCAATCGCCGGGACGCGATCGGCCGAGATGCGCAGCCGTCCGCGGATCGCGCGGATCAGCGCGAGGCCGTCTTCGTCGGGCATCGCCACGTCGCTGATCAGTACGTCCGGCAGGCGCTCGCGCAGCGATTCGAGTGCGGCCGCCACGGTCCCGGCAACACGCACATCCGCACCGGCCCGTTCGAGCAGCGTGCGGAGCGTGTGCGCCGCGGCCGGATCGTCTTCGACGACCAGCAGAGAGACGCCCGACAAGTCGGCCAGTCGCGACGGCTGGGTTTCTTCCACCGCGGCGGCAGCGGCGGCGGACGCCTGTTTCGACGGCGTCGGAACCGGCACTGTGACGGTGAACGTTGCACCGCGCCCGATGCCGGGGCTCGACACGCGGACGGTGCCGCCGTGCATTTCGACCAATTGTTTGACGATGGCGAGGCCGAGCCCGAGGCCGCCGTAGCGGCGCGTGGTGGCCGAATCGGCCTGGCGAAAACGATCGAACACGTGCGGAAGGAAATCAGCGGAGATGCCGCGTCCGTGATCGGTGACCGCGATCTGCGCCGAGGTCTCATTGGCGCTGAGCGACACGAGCACCTCCGATTTTTGCTCGGAGAACTTCACGGCGTTGCTGAGGAGGTTCCAGATCACCTGCTGCATCCGGTCGGGATCGCCGTTGATCACGATGTCGTCGGCGGCGTCGACGTTCAGCTCGATGTCGCGCGCGTGGGCCGCCGGCCGCACGGTCTCGACGGCGGAGCGGACGACCGCGGACAACGAGAACGGCCGCGACTGGAACTGCACTTTTCCCATCTGCATGCGCGACAGGTCGAGGAGGTCGTCGATGAGCTGGGCCTGCGCACGTGCGCTCCGCTCGATCGATTCGAGTCCGTCGCGCACCATGTCCTGAGGCGTGTCGTCGAGGCGAAGGATCTGCGCCCAGCCGAGGATCGAGGTCATCGGTGTGCGCAGTTCGTGGGAAAGCGTGGCCAGAAATTCGTCTTTCAGACGGTTCGCTTCCGAGGCCGCGCGATAGGACCAGATGTGGTGAAGTGCAGCCGAGGCCTGGCGTGCGAGCTCCTGCACCGTGGCGACGTCGGCGGGCGAGAACGGACCGCCGGTCGTACGCGCCACGAGGATCGCGCCGACGGTCTCGTCACCGCTGCGCAGCGGCACCGCGAGCAGCGCGTGCGGACGCAGCTCGCGAAGGATCGCAAGATGCTGTTCGTTCGACGCGATCGCAACCAGCGTCTCGTCGTCGAGATCGTTGCGCGTCACCGTCTCGCCGCGGGCGATCGCTTCGAGTGACGGATGCCGGGCACTGTGCGCGAGGTTGTGGCCGCGCAACGGCTCGAGCCGCGTGCGCTCCTGTTCCGTCCGTCCGGCGACGGCGCAGCGATTCACGGTGTCGCCTTCGACGATGTCGACCGCGGCGAGGTCGGCGAGCTCGGCGACCAGCAGGTCGGCCATTCCCTGAAGCGCTTTTGCAATGTCGAGCGTGGACGCAAGCACGCGCACCGCCGCCGCCACGAGCTGCCGCTGCCGCTCTTCGCGCCGCGCGGCAGTGACGTCGCGCGCAACGACCGCGATGCCGATGACGCCGTCGCCGCGCAGTGCGGTCGCGCGGAGGCCGTACTCGATGCCGGTCTCGGAAGCGACCAGCACTGATTCCGCTCGACCTTCCGGCGCTCGGCAGGCCGCTTCGATCGCGTCGCGCGCGGCTGCAGGAAGTGTTTCGCCGAACGGCACGCCGCGATGAATCTCGCCGAACGCGCGCGCTGCCGCGCCGTTCCACGCGAGGACGATGCCGTCCGGATCGAGGACCACCACCGCATCGGCCAACTGCTCGAGGACGAGCGCGAGGAAGTGATCGGAGATGACGGTGCGCCGCGCGGCCGCGGCAGGTTGCGCGAGTTGCAAGTTGACGCGGCCGATGGTGGTGCGCAGTTTTCTACGGCGTTCGGTGAGAGCAATCGCCTCGCGGACGATCTCGGCGGCGAGCTCCAGGTTGTCCGCCGGTGCGATGGACCACTGGGTGCCGATCCGGCCGATCATCAGTTCGCGCCGCAGCGCCGCCTCGGCCGCGGCGCTGGTCAGAAATACGATGTGCGTCTCGGCGGCCTCACCTCGAATCCGCCGCGCGAGCTGAAGCGGCGACTCGACCTCGGGCGCGATGACGACGACGTCGTACTTCCCGGCGGCCTGCTCCGTGGCCGCGGCGGAAATCACTTCGATTCCGTGCTCGCGGAAGCGGTCGACCAGCGCATCGCCGTCGGTCCCGATGTGGAGAAGTGGGGTCATTGTCGAGGGGATGGCCTTCTCATAGGAGTGGCTGCCCGAGGAGCGCCCGGCCGGTCCAGAGCCGCAGCAGATCGGTGGGGGGAGCCATCACGTGGCTGGCGCGGACGTCGCGGAGCAGCCGCGACAAAACGCTGTTCTCCCGGTACGCGACTCCGCCGCAGAGCGTCATCGCTTCGTTGACGATCTCCACCGCGACGTCGCTCACTTCTGCCTTGCTGCTGAGGATGAACGGCATCGCGCCAGGGTCGCCGCTGTCGCCGGCATACGCCGCCGCGTACATGAGCTGCCGCGCCGCTTCGAGGCGGCTCCACAACTTACCGATGCGATGCTGCAGGACCTCCGCGTTCGCGAGCGGCGCGTCGCCGGTGGTGTAAGTGCGCGCGCGGAGATGATTGAGCGTGTAGTCGATCGCGGCCTGCGCGATCCCGGCGTACGTACCGGCCATCGCCGTCAGAAAGTACGGCGCGATCACCTCGAAGACGTACCAGATCTGATCGCCTTCCTCGCCGAGCAGGTTCTGCCGCGGCACGCGAGCATCCTCGAGATTCATGGTGATCGACGAATTGCCGCGCATCCCGAGGCCGTTCCATTCGCCGGACCAGCGCATGCCGGGAGTCTTTTGGTCGACGAGGATGCAGGAGAACTCGCCGTGCGACGCATCGCTGGCGAGAGTCGAGACGACGTACGAATCTACGTGGCTGCCGTTGGTCACAAAGTGTTTCAGGCCACGGAGCAGGTAATGGTCCCCGGCGCCGATCAGCTCCGTGGAGGGGAGAAAGAAGTGAACGCCGCTGCCCGGCTCGCTGAGCGAGAGGGTGGTGATGTGCTGCCCGGCGGCAATCGGCGCGAGATAGCGCTCGCGATGATGGGCAGTCGGTTTCGCCGCGATCACGGCGCTGCCGACGCAGTGCATGCCGTAGCAGATCGCGGAGGAGGAGCAGGCCTGCCCGAGGATCTCCGTCAAGGAGGCGAGGGCGACCAGTCCGAGACCGTGGCCGCCGAGATCCTCCGGCACGTGCAGGCCGAGGAGCTTCGCATCCGCGAGTGCCCCAAACGTATGCGCCGGCCAGACCTTCTTTTCGTCGACCTCATCCGCGCGCGGCGCCGCAACAGTCGCGGCAATCTCGCGCATCGCGGCGTGAAGCGGCAGCAACTGTGGTGAGAAAAAAGACGAGCTCATCGCTCGACACTCGAAAGAAAGATCACACACGCTCCCTTGCACGCAGGAAGCCGAATCACGAGATCATGCGGAGACGAGCCATCGCGAGGCTCTGAGTGGAGCGGCGGGCTTTAGCCCGCAATGGCCGTCAGTGAAGACACTTCCCTCCGTCATCCTGAGCGCAGCGAAGGATCTCGAGGTGCGAAAGCGTCCCATTTTGAGACCCTTCGCCGTCTCGCGGCTCAGGGTGACGGGTAGGAGAGCACGGATGTCGGGTGAGTCGTCGTTCTCGTGGAGCGGCGGG
>DASVRB010000729.1:0-8746 GCA_036388835.1 Thermoanaerobaculia bacterium
CCCGCCGCTCCACAGGTACGTCCGCGATCACACCCCGAGCAATTCGCGCAGGATCTGGTTCGCCAGATCGGCTTTTGCTTTGCCGCGCGTTTCTTTCATCAACTGGCCGACTAGGAAGCCGAACACTTTTTCGGAGCCGGCGCGGAACTGCTCGACCGATGCGGCATTCTTTTCGAGCACGCGCACGGCCGCTTCGCGGATCGCTGCGGGGTCGTTGATCTGGGAGAGGCCTTTGCGCTCGACGATGCCGTCGGCCTCTTCGCCCGTCGTCGACATCTCTTCGAAGACTTCTTTCGCGGTCTTGCCGCCGATCGCGCCGTTGTCGATCAGTTGAATGAGGCGGCCGAGCATGGCCGGCGTGACGCGGTACGCCGCCACGTCGATCTTCTGCTCGTTGAGCACGCGCAGCACTTCGTTGCGCACCCAGTTGGCCGCGGCGCGGGCGTTCGTCGTGTGCGCGAGCGTTTCTTCAAAGTAGTCGGCGACGGCGCGCGTTGCCACCAGCACCTCTGCATCGACCAATGACATGCCGTGCTCGCGCTGGTAACGCTCGATGCGCTGGGCCGGCAGCGCCGGCAGCGACTCACGCACTTCGGCGATCCATTCGTCATCCACTGCCAGCGTGATGAGGTCGGGCTCCGGGAAGTAGCGGTAGTCGTGCGCCTCTTCTTTGGTGCGCATGACGCGCGTCTCGCCGGTCGAAGGATCGAAGAGCCGCGTGGCCTGTTCGATTTTCCCGCCGTTCTCGAGCACTTCGATCTGCCGCGCGATCTCGAAGTCGATGGCGGTGCGGAGGAAGCGGAAGGAGTTGAGGTTCTTGATCTCGTTCCGCGTGCCGAGCGGCTCGCCCGGCCTGCGCACCGACACGTTTGCATCGCACCGCAGCGATCCTTCTTCCATGTTCCCGTCACACACCTCGGTGTACATGAGGATCTGGCGCAAGCGCGTCAGGTACGCCGAGGCCTGTTCGGAGGAGGTGATGTCGGGATGACTGACGATCTCGACGAGCGGAGTGCCGGCGCGATTCAGATCGACCAGCGACGCATCGCGTTCGTGCAGCAGCTTGCCGGCGTCTTCCTCCATGTGAATGCGGAGGATGCGCACGCCCTCGACGCTGCCGTTCGTCGCCAGCGGTTTGTCGAACTGCGAGATCTGGTAGCCCTTCGGCAGGTCGGGATAGAAGTAATTCTTCCGCGCGAACACCGACTCGTTCTGCACCTCGCAGCCGGTGGCGAGGCCAATGCGGATGGCCAGCTCCACCGCGCGCCGATTCAGCACCGGCAGCGCGCCCGGGTACCCGAGGCAGACCGGGCAGACCTGAGAATTCGGAGGGGCGCCGAATTCCGTAGGACAGGCGCAGAAAATTTTCGTGCACGTCTGCAGCCGCGCGTGTACTTCCAGACCGATGACCGCTTCCCACATGAGGCGCGGATTATAGAAGCGCGTCGCGGGGCGGCTGCGAACCTATAATCGACTCTTTCATGTCACGTGCGTCCATGTTCCGCTGGTGGAAGACCGGCGTCATCGGTCTGGCGGTGCTGCTGCTGATTGCAGCCGTCGCGACGCGTCCGGCCGCCGAACTGCGGCCGACGCTCGTCTTCGCCGCGCTCGTGCTCGTGGCGGCGTTTCTGCGGATCGAAGGAGGCGGCGCGTCGATCGGATTCGAGGCCGCGGTCGTCTTCGGCGCGATCGTCATCTTCCACAGTCCCGCGGTGGCCCTGGTCTCCGTTCTCCTCGGCGCCGGCGCGCATGCGGCGTATCAGGCCCACACGCGGCGGGAGTGGCAACTCGAGCCGTTCTACAACGCCGCGCAGCTCGCGCTGTCGTATTCGATCGTCGGGCTGCTCTACTCCGTCGCCGTCGAGGCGGACGCGCGCACGTCGTCGAAGATCGCCGGCTTCACGCTGCTGCTGGTCGGCTACATCGGCGTGCATCTGCTTTTCGTCTCCATCCATCGCTACTTCGAAGGAGAAGGCTCGCCGATCGACATCCGCGGCATTCTCCTGCTCGAAGGGAAGATGCTGCTCTTCGTCACGCCGGTCGTGGTCATCGAGACCATGCTGTACGCGACCTGGGGCATCGCCGGATTCGCGGTCGCGTTCGTGCCGGTGCTCGTCGTCGCGTATTCGATGCGCAACGAGGCCGAGACCTCGCAGCACAATACCGAGCTGCTGCGCCGCAATCGCGAGCTGGCCATCCTCACCGAAAGCTCGACGCAGATCCTTTCCGCGGAAACCGACCACGAAACGCTGCGCCGCCTGATGGCGCTGCTGTCGAAGCTCGCGAAGATGAAAGCGTGCGCGGTGGTGACGTGGGAAGCGAATCCCGACGTGGCGGGGACGGTCTACCGTTTCGGCGAATGCCTGCCGACCGACCAGGACATTCTGCGCTGGGTCGACTCCGCCGGATTCGCGCAATCGGCGCCGAGCCGCGCGTTCATTTTCCAGAGCGACATGCGCAAGTTCCCGCTGTCGGGCGGCAGCGCGATCCAGGTGCTGATCGGATTGCAGACCCCCGAGGTCATCTACGGAATTCTGCTGTTCGAGACAGAAGACCTTTCCATCCTCAAAGCGGGGAGCCTCAACCTCCTCACGTTGTTGGTCAGTCAGACCGCGCTTTCGTTGCAGGACCAATTGCTGCGGCGCGAAATGCGCGAGAAAACGATTTTGCTCGAGAGCAATGCGGCGACCATGTCGACCATTCTCGAAGTCTCGAACTCGCTGATCGGGCAGTTCGAAATCGACGCGGCGCTCACGCGCATCGCCCACGCCATCCGCAAGGCCCTCGGCTTCGAGAGCGTCGTCTTCGCGCTGCACGATGCGCGTCGCGACGAGTACGTCCGCCGCGCGCAGGCCGGGATGGACGACGTGTGGGAAGAGGTGAGGAAGAAGCACGTCTCGTCGACCGAGATCGCGGCGTTCTTCAATCCCGAGTTCCGCGTCTCCAACTCCTACTTTGTTTCGCACACCGCGCTGCGCAAGAGCGAGCACGATTTCTTCGTTCGTCCTGACGATGCTGATGACGGCTTTCTCAAGCCCGACGAATGGCACGAGAACGACATGCTGCTCGTGCCGCTGATGCGCGGCGAGGAGATGCTCGGGTACCTCTCGGTGCGCGAGCCGCACGACCGCCGCATCCCGAGCATCGAGAAAGTGCAGACGCTCGAAGTCTTCGCCACGCAGGCCGTCACCGCGCTGCAGTCGGCGCGTCAGTACGAAGAGATCAAGCGCCTCACCTTCATCGACACGCTCACGCCCGCGTACAACCACCGCTTCTTTCAGGAGGCGCTGGCGAAAGAGCTCAGCCGCCACGCGCGCAGCGGCCATGAGTTCGCGCTGGCGATGCTCGACATCGACAACTTCAAGAGGATCAACGACACGTACGGCCATCCGGTCGGTGACGAGATCCTCAAAGGTCTGGTCGAGGAGCTGATGACGAACGCGCGCGACAGCGACGTCGTGGCGCGCTACGGCGGCGAGGAGTTCGCGATCATCTTTCCCGACACGGCCGCCGCTTCCGCGTCCGGCGCGGCGAACCGGATGCGCGAAGTGGTGGCGCGGCGCGTCTTTCCGCTGCAGCAGGTCGATCGCACGCTGCACATCACCGTGAGCATCGGCGTGGCGGTCTATCCGCGCGACGGCATCACCCCGGCGGAGCTGATCTCGCGTGCCGACACGGCCCTCTACTTTGCGAAGAAGAACGGCAAGAACCAGGTGGCGATGGCGGTCGACGTCGACTCCGCGCAGGCGATGTGAGGCCGGCGCGGCCGGCTGCGCTGGTCGGCCAAGCCTTCGGCTCGCTGTACTACCTTGGCCGGCCTTGCCGCCGATAGCAGTTAGAGGAGGCGGCTGGTTCCGGTTGCTAGTTGCTCGTCACTCCGCGATGATCGCCGCTCGATGCGCAAGCTGATCCTTCTTCTGCTCATGACCACCTCCACTTTCGGCCAGACCCTCGACGAGCGCGTGCAGCGCGAGATTCCGGCGCTGCTCGACACGTACAAGACCCTGCACGCGATGCCGGAGCTTTCGACGCAGGAAGTGAAGACTTCCGCATTTGTGGCCACGCGCCTGCGCGAGCTCGGCTACGAGGTGACGGAGAAATTCGGCCGCTACAAAGAGCCGGGCACGACCTGCTACGGCGTGGTGGCGATCCTGAAGAACGGCGAGGGGCCGCTGGTGCTGGTGCGCAGCGACATGGACGCGCTGCCGGTGACCGAGCAGACCGGCCTGCCGTACGCGTCGCAAAACGCCGGCGTGATGCACGCCTGCGGGCACGACGTCCACATGACGACGCTCCTCGGCACGGCGAAAGTGCTGGCGGATCTGAAGTCGCAATGGCGCGGCACGGTCATGCTCATCGGCCAGCCCGCCGAGGAGATCGTGCGCGGTGCGGAAGGCATGTTGTCGGCGGGGTTGTATGAGAAATTCGGCCAGCCCGATTACGCGATCGCGCTGCACGACTGGGCCGCGCTCGACGCCGGCAAAGTCGGCTACCGCCCCGGCCAGATCATGGCCGCGACCGACTCGCTGAACCTGACCATTCGCGGCGTCGGCGGCCACGGCGCGGCGCCGCACCTCACGAAAGATCCGGTGGTCATGGCGGCCGAAACGGTGATGGCGCTGCAGACCATCGCCAGTCGCGAGCGCTCGCCGCTCGACCCGGTCGTAGTGACGGTCGGCAAGATCGAGGGAGGGACGAAGCGCAACATCATTCCGGATGAAGTGCGCCTCTTTCTCACCGTCCGCACCATGAGTCCAACCGTGCGCGAGCGCGTCCTCGAGGCCATTCAGCGCATTCCGCGCGGCATCGCCGCAACGCACGGACTGCCGGAAGATCGCGGGCCAATCTACGAGCACCTGACGGCGGAGTCGATCGCCTCGACGTTCAACGAGCCGGCGCTGACCGAGCGGCTGGTCGGCGCGATCGGCCGCGAGCTCGGCGAGACGAACATGGTGCTGATCGATCCGTCGATGGTCAGCGAGGACTTTGGTCTCTTCGGTCAGAACGGCAAGATCCCGAGCGTCCTCCTCGCCCTCGGCGCCGCCGATCCGGCGAAGCTCGCCGCCGGCACGCAGGCCGGTCTCCACTCGAGCAAATTCGCACCATCCGATCCCGCGCTCGTGCTGCGTACGGGCGTGCGCGCCGCAGTCGCCGGCGTCCTCGATTTACTGCGCAAATAGTTTGGAGTGCGGCGACGCCAGTCGCCGCTTTCACTCGAGGTCGCGATGCCGTGCACGCCGCAGCATCGCTGCGGCTTTACCAAGCGGTGGCCTCGCCACCGCACTCCAAATTACCGTCTGTTCGCGTACCTCTTCGTCGCCGCCGCCAGCTTCACGCCGCGCAGAAACTCTTCCTTCACATAGTTCCCGTTGCGGTACGCGTACACCGTCACGCCCGACGGCTCTTCGAAGAAAAAGCGCGTGCCGATGGCGGTGGCGCGGAACGTCACTTGTCGCGCACCGTCGCGCGAGGTGGTGCGGAGAAACTGCGCGATCGAATGCGGAACCGAGTCCGGCGCGTTCGTGACCGGCGTCGTGCTTTTCTTCTTCGGTGCAGCAGCGGAGAGGGAGAACGTCACGAGCAGCAGCACCATCGCGATTTTGCGCATGCGGCGATTGTAGCGATGGCAGTCGTCATGCAGTCTCGACCGGCGGAGACTCACGATGCCGAAAGACAGTAGAGAGCCGCAGAGTTACGGCAGCGACGCCGACTGGGTGACCGGCCGCACCGGCCAGGACGTGAACGACATCGGGCAGGCCGCACCGCCGCCGCCGGAGCACGCCGACTTTTACGACGAGCGCCGCGAATCGGAGTCGAGCGCGCCGGCGCAGGGGGGGATGGTCTCGGACGTCCAGCTCGCCGACAACGCGGAATCCAACGGTGCGACGAACGACGAAACGTTGCCGACCAACGGCGTCACCACCACGCCCGGCGGAGCGAAACGCGGCTCGTTTTTCAGGAAACGCGATTACGAATAGCGGGCGCTGCTTCGGCTCTGATCCGAAGCGATGACGAAGAAGTCACGGGTCGTCCGCCTGTGATCCGGAGCACACGACCGCCCACTGGACGCGCTACCATCCCGCAAGCGTCCGGGTGGTCCCAGTGTCCGACATCCATTTATTGTTCGAGAGCGGTAGCTATTCGCCGAATGCACTTTCGCTGGCGACTGCCGTGGCCTCGTTCGCAATCGTGCTCCTCGGCGCGGGTGTGTTCGTGCGCGGACGCGGTCTCGCCGCGAGCCGCCTTTTCTTCGTCGTCACGGTCGCCGCGGCCGGATGGCTGGCCGCGTTTTCGTGGATGTACGCCGCGCGCGATCCGAACGTGGCGCTGATCTGGGCCCGCACCGGTTACGCATTCGGCGCACTGCTCCCCGCGGCCGTGTTTCATTTCGCCAGCACGCTCGCCGCGCCGCGCGCGGCGACGTTTCGACTGCCGCTCGCGCTCTTCTGGAGCGGCTGCGTCGGTGTCGCCGCGATCGGTTTCGCCAGCGATCTGCTGATCCCGCGCGTGCGGATGTTTCCGTGGGGTTTCTATCCGGCGGGGCGCCCGTTCGGCGGACTGATCGTCCTCTGTTTCGCCGGCATCATCATCGCCAGCATCCACGTGTTCTGGCGGATGTACCGCAACGCCGAAGGGGCGGGCCGCGAGCGCGCCGGTGCGCTGCTCCTCGCATTCGTCCTCGGCTCGCTCGGCATGTTCGACTACCTGCCGAGCGTCGGCATCGACCTGCAGCCGATCGGCTTCATCGCCGCGCTCGCATTCGTGATCGTCGCCGCAACCGCGGTGTGGCGTTTCGAGCTCGACGACATCACGCCGCAATACGCGGCGGGGCAGATCCTCGAGACGATGAAAAGCGCGGTGGTGGTGAGCGACATGAACGGCCGCATCCGCGTCGTGAATCGCGGCGCCGAGCGCCTCCTCGGATACAAGCCGGACGAGCTGCGCGACGCGCACGTGCGGCAGGTGCTCGACCGCGACGAATCGCTCACCACCGGACAGCTCATCAACAGCATGGGCGTGCTCGAGCATCCGATGGTATGGCGCGGCGCCGACGGCTCGCGCGTCGACGTCCTTGCGGCGTCGTCATTCCTCCGCGATGACGAAGGCGCGCCTGTCGGCGTCGTCTACGTCGCCAGCGATTTCACGGAGCGCAAACGCGCCGAGCAGGCGCTGCGCGACAGCGAGCATCGCTATCGCACGCTGTTCGAGATGAACCCGCTGCCGATGTGGGTCTACGACTTCGAAACGCTCGCGTTCACGGCGGTGAACGACGCGGCGGTGCGCCATTACGGCTACTCGCGCGAAGAGTTCCTCCGCATGACCATCGCCGACATCCGCCCGCCGGAAGAGCTCCCGGCGATGCAGAACGCGCTCGGGCACCTCGGGCAGCGCCGCGGCCCGACGCAGTTCCGCCATCAGAAGAAAGACGGCACCGTCATCGACGTCGACGTCACCTCGTTCGAGTTCATGTCGGCCTCGCGCCGCGCGCGGCTCGTCATCGCGCAGGACATCACCGAACGTCTGCGCGCCGACAAGGAGCTACGCGACAGCGAGGAGCGTTACCGCGAGCTCTTCGAGAACGCGAACGATCTCGTCTACACGCACGATCTCGACGGGCGCATCACCTCGATGAACATCGCGGGGGAGCGGGTGAGCGGCTTCTCGCGCGACGAGCTTCTCGGCACTTCGATTCAGCAACTCGTCCACCCCGAGCACCTCGACCGCGCCATCGAAGCGATGCAGCAGAAACTCCGCGGCGAGGCGAGCGCCACGTTCTACGAGGTCGACCTTCTGGCGAAAGACGGCCGCGTGATTCCGCTCGAGCTGAGCACGCGCCTCATCTATCGCGACGGCAGGCCGGCCGGCGTGCAGGGGATCGCGCGCGACGTCAGCGAGCGCAAGGCGAACGAGGCGCGTTACCGCCTCCTGTTCGAGCGCAATCTCGCCGGCGTCTATCGCACCACCGGCGACGGGCAGGTATTGGATTGCAACGATGCTTGTGCACGCATCCTCGGCTTCGCGTCACGCGAGGAGCTGCTCTCCGGCAGCGCGCACGATTTCTACTTCGACCGCGCGGAGCGCCAGCGCGTCGTGCAGATCCTTCGCGAGCAGAAGCAGATGAGCAATCTCGAGCAGCGGATGCGCCGGCCGGACGGCTCGGCCGTCTGGGTGCTCGAGAACGTGTCGCTGCTCGATGGCGACATCCTCGAAGGAACGCTCATCGACATCACCGACCGGAAGCACGCGCAGGAGCAGATGGAGTATCAGGCGTATCACGATGCGCTGACCGGTCTGCCGAATCGCCTCCTGTTCCGCGACCGGATCACCGTCGCGCTCGCGCATGCGAAGCGCAACGCGCGCGCGAGCGCCGTGATGTTCCTCGACCTCGATCAGTTCAAGCTCGTCAACGACACGCTCGGCCATACCGTCGGCGATCGTCTGCTGCAGGTGATCGGCTCGCGGCTCGTCGGCTGCGTCCGCGCGGACGACACCGTCGCGCGCATGGGCGGCGACGAGTTCACGATCCTCCTCGCCGACCTGCACGATCGCCGCGGCGCGGCCGCCGTCGCACAGAAGGTGCTGGAGGCGATCCGCCAACCGGTGCACATCGACGAGCACGAGCTGTACGTCACGACGTCGATCGGCATTGCCATCTTTCCGGATGATGGCGAGGATGCGGAGGCGGTGCTCAAGAACGCCGACCGCGCCATGTATCGGGCGAAGGAAGTCGGCCGCGACAACTATC
>DASVRB010000730.1:0-1751 GCA_036388835.1 Thermoanaerobaculia bacterium
GTCCGTTGTCTTGTAGAGTCCGCGCTCTTCCGAGTCGCTCCACAACGCGCCGGGCACCGCCACGTAGGCGGTCTCGCCATTCACCGGGCTGACCACGATCTTCGCGATGCGCTCGGAGTTCGGCAGCCCGAGGCGGCTCCAGGTTTCACCGCCGTCCATCGAGCGGTAAACACCATTGCCAATCGAGACGCTGTTGCGGGTCCACGACTCACCGGTGCCGACCCAGACGTTCTTCGGCTCCTTCGGATCGAGCGTGACCGCGCCGATCGATTGCACCGGCTGCTCGTCGAAGACCGGGCGGAAGGTGGTGCCGCTGTCCTCGGATTTCCAAACGCCGCCGCTGGCCGAGCCGACGAAGATGGTGATTTTGCCCGAGGGCTCCGGGTGCGCGGCGAGCGCCGAGATGCGGCCGCTCATGGTGGCCGAGCCGATGTTGCGCGCGCCAATACCGGAGACGGCGGAGGAGTTGTAGGGCGCCTGCTGGGCGTGGGCCTGGCTAACGAGTGCTAGCGCGGCAGCGAGAGAAAGTGTGAAACGCATGTGGAACTACTTCGAGGCGGTGGTTGGGAATTTGAAGGTGGCGTCGTCGGCGGGGACGTTGCCCTCGGCCTTATCGATGATGATTTTCTGCTTGTCGGGATCGCCTTTGCGGCCGGCCTCAATCGAGAGCGGAACGTAGACGCCGTTGACCTTCTCGTAATCGCTCAGGTCGGTTTCCGTTTCGACTTTCGAGCCGCGCTCCACGCGCTGCGAGACGACGCGGATCTCGAGGAAATGCTCGGGATCAAGGTAGACGTAGCTGACGTCGCCATTCTTGCGCGTGACCTTGAGCTTGTAGGCCGGCGTGCCGTCGACGTCCTCGGTTCCGAGATACTCGACCGTGCTCCCCTTTTCTTTCCAGTCCACGAGCGGCCCATCGACCTCCGCGTCTTCGATCAGCGACTTCGTGTCGTCGGCGGACATCTTCTCGGGATCCTTGCGGCCCTGGAACGGCGAGATCTTCCAGCCTTCGTTGCCATCGAATGCCTGCACCGCCGTCATGCCCTGCAGGCTGACCTCGGTGCGCACCGCGCCAGGCCGCTTCTTCGTCTGCTCGAAGCCAAACTGGAGCTGCCCTTCGTTCACCAGCATTTTGCCGGAGACCTTCACGGATTGCAGCGCGCGGAGGGCTTCCGCGCCGCCTTTCGCTTCGACGTTCTTCGCGACCAACTGGTCGACGGTCATTTGCTTCGGCTCCTGCGCTTGCGCGAACGGAGCGGTCGCCGAAGTGGCAACGGTGAGGAGGACAAGGAGACGTTTTTGCATGCGATGTGGGGTTGGGTTCAACGCGCGACGACGCTCACGCGAGTGGAGCACAGTCCGCGCAGGGAGGAAGGGAGACAAGCCTTTCCACGGGTAAGCCTGCGCATATATGCACGCGCTATGCCAGCCCTGCCGACGCCGATGTAAGTCACTCCACCGCAGCGCGATCGCGACGTTCACAAATCAGTTCACATCGCGACGACGTGCCGAAAATGGGATTCGCGCGTTCCGCTGTTGGGACGAAAACAACCGACGCGTTCTGGCGTTCGTCTGAGCCGGCGACCACACGCGCGACATCCCGCTTGCGAGATACGGCCGCGGCTCGTCACACTTGCGGATTCACACCTGCACAGGCGGTGAAAACCGGCCGCAACAAAACCACGCGCTCATGCAATTCATCCGCCGCTTGCTCGGTTTCGGCTTCTTCAAACGTCATCGCGACTACGGGA
>DASVRB010000731.1:0-2896 GCA_036388835.1 Thermoanaerobaculia bacterium
CGCTTCTTCGAGGATCTCGCGCGAGCGCTGCCAGTTGCCGCCGGCGAACTCGATGAGGCCGAGCATGTTCTTGACGTAGCCGTAGACGACGGTCGGCTCCATCTGTTCGAGCATCAGCCGCGCGCGCTCGGCGGTCTCGCGCGCCGTGGCGAAATCGTCGCGTTGACGGTAGAGCCAGGCGATCCGGTTGAGCATTTCGGCGACGTCGACCGTGTGGCCGAGACGCTCGTAAATGCCGAGCGCGGACTGGTAGTACGTCATCGCCGCGTCCTGATCGCCGCGCCGCGACAGCACCTTGCCGATCTTCTTCATCACCCGCGCGACGTCGACGTTCGACTCGTCATCGGGATTGCGGGCCTGAATGCTCTTGAGCAGGAACTGGAACGCGTGCATCGCGCTCCGGTAATCGTCGCGGCGGTAGTACGCGTCGGCGAGCTTCTCGCGCACTTCCGCTTTGCGCGCTTCCTCCGCGCCGCCGAGGTCCATCAGCTCGAGTGCGACGCGATAGAACTCCGTCGCCTCCTCGTGCGCCAGCGTGCGTGTGGCGAGGTCGCCCGCTTCGATCGAGTAGCGCGTGCCGCGCTCGATGTCGTTCGCGCGGGAGAAGTGATACGCCACCTGTCCGATCAGCTGCGTCGAGCCGCCGTTCGCGGCCGGCTCCAGCGCCTGGCCGACGTGCAGATGGATCTCGTTGCGCCGACGCTCCGGAATCGCGTTGTAGACGGCGTCGCGCAGATGGATCTGCGGGAAGGTGACGGTTTTTCCGTCGCTCGATTCGTCGAGCAGTGCGAGCTTCACGAGCTCGCGCACGTGCGTGTAGGTCTGCTCGGGCTCGAGCTCCGAGACCTTCATCAGCAGCTCGAGCTCCATCATTTCGCCGAAGACGGCGGCGATCTCGAGGACGCAGCGCGCCTGCTGCGGCAGCGCCTCCACTTTCTCCATGACGATGGACGCGAAGCCGCCGGGGATGCGCAGCGCGCGCAGGCGATCCATGTCGGTCGTCCAGCCCTGCGGCGTCCACTGCAGATAGTGGTGGCCGACGAGGTAGTCGATGATGCGGCGGATGTTGAGCGGCGAGCCGGCCGACTCCCAATGCATCCAGCGCACGAGCTCGTCCGGCACGTTCATCTCGCCGAGGAGCGACTGCACGTGCTCGCGCACGAGCGGCTCGGTCAGCGTCTCGACCTGCACGATCGGGAAGTTCCCCTCCCTCGCGCGCTGCTCCCAGAACGAGAGGTTCGGCGCTTTCGATTCGATGGCCGCCTCGCCATGCGAATCGAGCGTGAGCGTGCCGATGACGAGGAGGCGATTCTGTTTGGCCTCGCCGACGAGAAACGAGAAGAGCTCCGCGGTCGACGGGTCGGCCCACTGCAGGTCTTCGATGACCAGGATGAGAGGCGAGCCGCCGGTCTCACCGCCGACGCTGAGGAAGCCGTAGAGGTCCTGCATCGACTGGACGATGCGGTTGAAGAGACGGAACTTCTGGCCATGCTGCGGCGCGCTGGTCTCCGGTCCCGCCGAGGCGACGACCGGCCGAAGAATGCGCCGGATTTCTTCGGAAACGTCGGCGTCGGGATTCACCGCGCAGACCATCTGCGTGAAGATTTCGAAGAAGGGGGCGTAGATGGTTTTGCGGTTGACGGGGCAGCGTCCGCAGAAGATGCGCGCGCCGTCGAGTTGCGCGCGCAGGGTGACGTCGCGAACGATGCGGCTCTTCCCCATCCCTTCCGCGCTCGCCAGGATGACGCCGTTGCCGCGCCCCTCGCGCGCCTCGCCGATCAGCGCCATCAATTGATTGACTTCGTTCTTCCGGCCGATGAGCGGTGCCGCGTAAAGCTCCCCTTTTCCAACGAGCAGTTCGCCCGCCGGCCCTTTTTTTCCTGCCGCTTCCGCGACGGCCTGCAGGAGGGCGGCGGCCGAGGCGAACCGGTCGCGCGGATCTTTCTCGAGGAGTCGCAGGATGATCCGCTCGAGCGCTTCCGGCACCCGCGGATTGATGGATGAAGGCGGCCGCACCTCTTCATCGAGATGCATGCGAATGACTTCGATCTGTGCGCGCCCGTAGCCCGGCAGCGCGCCGGTGACGGTCTCGTACAGGGTCATGCCGAGGGCATACAAATCGGCGCGCGAATCGACTCGATCCTGTTTCAACACCTCGGGGGCCATGTACTGGAGCGTCCCGCGGATCTTCCGGTCGAGCACCTGCCGGCTCTCGATGGCCAGGCCGAAATCCATGATCTTGGCGCGGCCGTCGTCGTCCACCAGCACGTTCGACGGCTTGAGGTCGAGATGGACGATGCCGAGGTGGTGGATGTGGTGCAGTCCCGAGGCAATCTGCAGGATCACATCGTAGAGCGCGTCCCAATTCTGGCCGTCGAAATACTCGGTGATCCGTTTCCCGGGAAAAAACTCCATCGTGAAGAATGGATAGCGGTCCAGCAGCACGCCGTAGTCAAAAACCTTGATCACGCTCGCATGCTCGAGCGAGGCGAGCGTGGAGAACTCGGTCTTGAAGCGGACCAGTTGCTGCGGGTCGGTGATTTCGTGACGGAGAATTTTGATCGCCTCGTCGCGCCGGTCCGGAACGTCGAAGACGCGGTAGACGGCCGTGTCGGGCGTCTGCTTGAGCGTCGACCGGATCTGATACCGAGGAGGGAGAGCGATGTCGGGAGTCGCGCCGTCCGTGATCGTCATGAGGTTGGGGTGAGAATATAACCCACGCGTGACGTCTCGCGGGCATTAAATTGACCCGCCTCGACAGCGTTCGTCATCTCTCTTTCCAACTTCGTCCCCTCTCACCTGTCGTTCGTCCTCGCTTGTGAGGGAAACCGGACGTGGAGCACTGCCGGTCGGTGACCGCCGCTCTTGCCGACGTGGCCGCTTCCCGCGCCCGTGT
>DASVRB010000732.1:0-2386 GCA_036388835.1 Thermoanaerobaculia bacterium
CCTCTTCGCGAGCTTCATCGCGTCCCACACCAGCGGCGGCGTCAACGCGCGCACGGCGTTCTTGAGAGTCACGCGGTGACGCTCCACTCCGCGCGCGTCAGGGTCCTGCACTGCTCCGGCATGCCGGCGCTGCCCGTCCCGAAGAAATCGCCCCCCGCGACGGTGATCATCGTCGCGTGGTGGATGAGGTCGAGCACGTCGTACATACCTTTGGAGACGAAGAGCGTGACGGAGTACTCGCCGGCCGCCAGGTTGAAGTCGCGGATCGTGCACGTCACGGTGGCGGAATCGCCCTCGATGGTGATGCCGTCATTCGTGAAGACGGTGTAGACCAGCATGACCGTGATGTCGCGCGGGTCGCGGATCTCGATCGCAACGTGTACGTCGCGCAATGGCTGCGGTGAGGTCTTCGTGAGCTGCACCATGAATCGATAGTCGCCGCCGCTCATGAGGGTCGGCACGGCCGCGCCACGTTCGTCGCGCACTTCGACTCCTGCAGCGACGACGGTGCCGGAACCGTAGCGATCGCGCCGCGCGGTGAGCTCGGAGAGGCTGCCGCTGCTGCGCGCGTGGCTGATGTACCGGTCGAGCGCCTCGGGCACGCTGCCGTCGAAATCGAGTCTCCCGTCGCGCAGGACCATGGCGCGGTGGCAGAGACGCTGAATCGCGTCGAGGTTGTGACTGACCAGCAGCACGGTGCGTCCGCTCTCGCGCGACATCGCGTCGAGCCGCCCGAGGCACTTGTTCTGAAATTCGCGATCGCCGACCGCCAGCACTTCGTCGACCACCAGCACGCCGGGATCGAGGTGCGCGGCCACCGCGAACGCGAGCCGCACGTACATCCCGCTCGAGTAGCGTTTGACCGGCGTGTCGAGAAACAAATCGACCTCGGAGAAGGCGACGATCTCGTCGAACTTCCGATCGATCTCGCGCCTGCGCATGCCGAGGATCGTCCCGTTGAGATAGATGTTCTCGCGGCCGGTCAGCTCGGGATGAAAGCCGGTGCCGACTTCGAGCAGGCTTGCCAGGCGGCCGCGCACGACCGCACGTCCATGAGAAGGCGCGGTGATGCGCGAAAGGATTTTCAGCAGCGTCGATTTGCCCGCGCCGTTGCGGCCGATGATGCCGACCACTTCGCCGGGATTGACCTCGAAGCTGACGTCGCGCAGCGCCCACAAATCGGTGGGGGCCGTTTTCGGTGCGGCTGGTTTACGGCGGCGGAGGAAGTTGTTGATCCGCTCGCTCAGCAGGTTCGTGTGCACCTGACCGAGCTTGTACTGCTTCGAGATGTTCTCGACGATCACACGCGGTGAGCTCATCGTCAGATCACGTCCGCGAAGGTCCGCTCGGTGCGGCGGAAGTAGTAGAGCCCGGAGAGCAGCAGCACGACGACGATCACGACCGAGGCGAGGAGCGACTGCGGATTCGGCGGCGCCTTCGCGAGCAGCGCCCAGCGAAAACCGTCGACCACGCCGACCATCGGATTCAGGCCGTAAAGCCACTGCCATTGCGGCGGCACGATCGAGCTCGAATAGGCCACCGGCGAAGCGTACATCCAGAACTGCAGAAGGAAGGGGACCACGAATCCGACGTCGCGGTACTTCACGTTCAGCGCCGTGAGCCACAGTCCGGTGCCGAGCGCGGTGAGCATCGCCAGCAGCATGAACGCCGGCAGCATCACGATCCGCGCCGACGGCACGACGCGATACCAGATCATCACCACGCCGAGGAGCGCGAACGCCACCGCGAAGTCGATCAGACCCGAAAAGACTTTACTGAGCGGCAGGACCAGTCGCGGGAAGTAGATCTTCGTGAGGAGATGCGACGCGCCGACGAGGCTGTTGCTCGAGTCGGCCAGCGAGCGGGAGAAGTAGTTCCACGGCAGCAGCGCGGTGAGCGTGAAGACCGCGTACGGCAATCCATCGGACGGCAACTTGGCAAATCGCCCGAAGACGAGGGTGAAGATGGTCATCATCAGCAGCGGCTGAATCAGCGCCCACCCGACGCCGACCACGCTCTGCTTGTACCGGACGGTGGCGTCGCGCCATGCCAGGAGGAAGAGCAGCTCGCGATACTGCCAGAGCTCGCGCAGATCGACCGCAAGCGCACTCCCCGGCGGCGCGATCTCGGTGATCGGTTCGGAGTCCGCATCGAACACGTCTGCTGAGGGCGTCTCGGTCATGAATCACGGCGCAAGGAGGCAGCGGCGCCGAGCCGCGAGTGTACCTGAGGCGTGGAGGTGCCTCGGAGTTCCTCGGGGTTCCTCGGGGTTCCTCGGAGTGGCTGGTGCCTCGGTGCCTCGGTTCCTCGGTTCCTCGGTTCCTCGGTTCCTCGGTTCCTCGGTTCTCCGCTTCGAGTTCGTCGATGCGCCGAGTGATCTCTGACT
>DASVRB010000733.1:0-4308 GCA_036388835.1 Thermoanaerobaculia bacterium
CAGGTCGATGCCGCGCTTCAGGACCATCGGGTTGGCGCCCGCGGCCACGTTCTTCAGGCCCTCGGAGAGGATGGCGGCGGCGAGGACGGTGGCGGTGGTGGTGCCGTCGCCGGCCACGGCGTTGGTCTTGGACGCCACTTCCTTCACGAGCTGCGCGCCCATGTTCTCATACGCGTCGCTCAGCTCGATCTCCTTGGCGACGGTGACGCCGTCCTTGGTGATCGTGGGGGAGCCGAACTTCTTCTCGATGACGACGTTGCGGCCTTTCGGTCCGAGCGTCACCTTCACTGCGTCCGCGAGCTTGTTGACGCCGCGCAGGATGGCCTGGCGCGCGTCTTCACTGTAGGTAATCCGTTTAGCCATGGTGTGTTCTCCTTACTTGCCTTCGACGATCGCGAGGACTTCGTCTTCGCGCAGAATCGTGTACTCGACGTCATCGATCTTGATGTCGGTGCCGGAGTACTTGCCGATCAGGACGGTGTCGCCCTTCTTGACGTCGAGCTTCATGCGGCTGCCCTGGTCGTTGAACTTGCCTTCGCCGACCGCGATGACTTCCGCTTCCTGCGGCTTTTCCTTGGCGGTGTCCGGGATGATGATGCCGCCACGGACCTGCTCTCCGGCCTCTTTCCGCTTGACGACGATGCGGTCGTACAGCGGGCGGAGCTTCGTTTCGGTTGCTACTGCCATGTTGCGTATCTCCTTTCGGTGCAGCTGGTTATCTGAATGTTCGCGGGGTTGGCCGCGGAGTGGATTTCGCTGAAGGTGACGGTGCCGAGTAGCACTCAGCCGTCACGAGTGCTAACAATAGGACGGCCTGGCGATTCCTGTCAAGCGGGTCGGCGAGCGACGTCACGGCGCGAGTGGGGAGCGGCCGCGCGGTCGGGTCAGACCTTCTTTTTCTTCGCCGACCGCCGCCGCTGCGCGGGCGTGCGGATCCAGCCGCGGCGGACGAACCAGCCCAGCATCGTCAGCGCCGTGCCGCCCATCAGGACGAGGGCGAACGGGTAGCCGTGCAGCCAATGCAGCTCCGGCATGTGCTCGAAGTTCATGCCGTAGATGCCGGCGATCAGGGTCAGCGGCAGCATCACCGCGGAGAAGATCGTCAGGACCTTCATGATCTCGTTGGTGCGGTTCGCGACGACGGAGAGATACGCGTCCATGGTGCCGGTCATCTGGTCGCGATCGACGTCGATCGTTTCGCTGATCCGGAACATGTGGTCGTAGACGTCGCGGAAGTTGATGAGGTGCGGCTGCTGGATGAATTTCGCATCGCCGCGCGAGATCTGGTTGAGCAGTTCGCGCTGCGGCAGCGAATGGCGGCGGAGGACGTTGACGTCGCGTTTGAGGTGGAGGAGCTCGTCGAGGTGCGCATCTTCCGCGTTCTCGAAGATGCGGTCCTGCAGGTCGTCGACCGCTTCCTCGATCTGCTCGATGAGCGGAAAGTGCGCGTCGACCATGGCGTCGACGATCTGGTAGAGGAGAAAGTCGGGCCCGCGCTCGAGCATGCGTCGGTCGCCCGGCAGGCGGTTGCAGACGTCGTCGATCGCGCGCAGCGGACGGCGGTGCACGGTGAAGAGAAAATTGCGGCCGAGGAACGCGGCGATCTTGTACGTCTCGGACGCGTGATTCGAGACGTTCACGTCGACCGTGCGGAAGATGAAAAAGTCGTAATTCGCGAACGAGTCGTATTTCGGAAGGGTGGTCGTGGAGAGCGAGTCTTCCGCCGCCAGCTCGTGAAACCCGAACCGATCCTCGAGCAGCGGCTCGATCACGTCGTGCACCGGCTCCTGGATGTCGACCCAGAGCTTGTCGTCAGACGTGGCGTTCCACGCATCGAGCAGATCGAGACCGCCCTGGCGCAGGCTGCCGTTCTGGAGGACGGAGACTCGGATTGTGGTCATGTGAGAGGCGGTTCCTCGGTCCCTCGGAGTTCCTCGGGTTCCTCGGAGTGAATGCCCGAGGGCCCCGAGGAACTCCGAGGAACTCCGAGGAACTGTGTTCTACAGCAAGGAAGAAAGCGCCGTGTACGGCCGCGATTGCGAGGTCGCAACGGCTTCGTACGTGATCTCGCCTTTGTAGACGTTCACGCCTTCCGAGAGTCCCTCGTTGCCGCGGACGGCTTTCTCGAAGCCGAATTTGGCGAGCGTGCGGGTGTAGGGGAGCGTGGCGTTGGTGAGTGCGATCGTGGAGGTGCGCGGCACCGCGCCCGGCATGTTGGCGACGCAGTAGTGAATGACGCCGTCGACTTCGTACACCGGATCGGAGTGCGTGGTCGGATGCGCGGTCTCGACGCAGCCGCCCTGGTCGATGGCCACGTCGACGATGACCGAGCCTTTCTTCATCTGGCCGATCATTTCGCGCGTCACCAGCTTCGGTGCCGCGGCGCCCGGAATGAGCACGCCGCCGATCAGGAGGTCGGCGCGGCGAACGGCGTCTTCGAGATGCGCGCGGCTGGAGGCGAGCGTCTGCACTTCGCCGCGGAAGATGTCGTCGAGCTGGCGGAGGCGATCGAGGCTGACGTCGAGAATCGTGACGCGCGCGCCGAGGCCGACGGCCATTTTGGCGGCGTTCGTACCGACCACGCCGCCGCCGATGATCACCACGTCGGCCGGCAGCACGCCCGGCACGCCGCCGAGCAGCACGCCGCGTCCCTGGTTCGGCTTGTGGAGGTAATACGCGCCGACGTGCACCGACATGCGGCCGGCAACTTCCGACATCGGCGTCAGCAGCGGGAGCGTCCGCTTGCGATCGTCGGTGATGGTCTCGTACGCGACACCGATGATCTTTTTTTTGAGCAGCGCGGCGGTGAGGTCCGGAACCGGCGCGAGATGGAGATAGGTGAAGAGAAGCTGACCATCTTTGAGGCGCGCGAGGTCGGCCTCGATCGGCTCCTTGACCTTCACGATCATCTCCGCGGCGTCGTACACCGCGTCGGCATCGGGAAGAATGCGCGCGCCCGCGGCCTCGTACTCTTCATCGCCGAAACCGCTGCCGTGACCGGCGCCTTTCTGGATGAGCACTTCGTGGCCGTCGGAAGAAAGATCGCGCGCGCCGGCGGGCGTCATGCCCACGCGGTATTCGTTGTTTTTGATCTCGGTCGGTACTCCGATCCGCATCGTTTCGAGTCTCCGTTCAACGTTTAGTCGCGCGGAGTATATGTTCAACGAACGCTGCGGCGGCGGCCCTGTTTCGGCGGTGTTTGCGGCGGTACGCCGAACGTTTCGGGAGCGACCCACTGCGCTGCTTTGAGCGCGTCGACCGCGCCTGCGCCGGTCTTCGCATCCCATCCCGGCGCGTCCATGTCCCGCGCGGTGTATCGCAGGATCGCGCTGATCCACGACGGCGTCAGCTCGGGTGCGAGCGACAGCAGCAGCGCGGCGGTGCCGCTGACGTGCGGCGCCGACATCGAGGTGCCGTTCATCGTGCCGTAGAGGTGCGTGATGTGATCGATCGTGTAGTCGTTCGCGCTTTGCAGGATCGCTTCGGCGGCGGCGTGCTGCATGCCGACGGCGACGGGGAAAACGTAGCCGTCCCACGCCGGGTCGGGCGGGTCGGGACGAAACGACCATTCGTACGGACCGTTCACGTCGTCGGGATACGTCGCGATGATCACGGCTGCCGCACCGGCATCGCGAGCGTTGCGGGCGAGCTCGCGGAAGTTGTGCTTTCCGCGGCGGACGAGGGCGATGTTGTCGCGAACCGCGGCCGGAAAGTTCTCAGGGTCGCCGACGCCGCAGTCGTACACCTTCCCGGTCACTGATCCATACGACGCCCCTTCGATGCGCCACGCGGGAGTGGTGGTGCCGTCGGTCGTTTTGACCTCGACGGTGACGAAGTGGCCGTGCCTCAGCGTCGAACGAATCGCTGCGCCCGGTGCCATCAGCGCGAGACCTCCGCCGTAGCTCGAGAAAGGAGCGCGGCCGCCGTTTTTGTTCGTCGCACCGACCGCGATCACGCCGCGATAGCCGGCCGGAAACATCACCGTCGGAAACTCGCCCGCTTCTGTCCCCCCATTGCCGGCGCCGGCGATGACCACGATGCCTGCAGCGATCATGTCGATCGCGGCGCGCTCTTCGATCGCGGAGTAATCGGGCCCGCCGATCGACAGGTTGACGACCCACCGCCCGCCTGCGGTGCGCGCTTTCTCGATCGTCCACGCGAATGCCGCAACGAGCTCTTCGCTCGAGCCGTCGCCGTTCCGGTCCAGCACCTTGGCGGACCAGAGCTTCACGCGCGGTGCGACGCCAACGACGCCGAATGCGTTGTCGGCGGCGGCGATCGTGCCGGCGACGTGGGTGCCGTGGTCGT
>DASVRB010000734.1:0-11324 GCA_036388835.1 Thermoanaerobaculia bacterium
TCTCAGTGACGCCGGCGTATCTCGTCGAGATCGGGCTATTGGATAAAGAGCCGCCCGCGTCGGCCGACATCCCGCTGCTGCTGCGTGACGCATTGGACAAACTGGCGTTTTTCCCGTTCGGCATCCTGATGGACAAATGGCGCTGGGGAGTTTTCTCCGGCCAGATCACGCCGGCGAATTACAACAAAGCGTGGTGGGAGCTCCGCCGTCAATACCAGGGCATTGCGCCGGTCGGCAATCGCGGCGAAGAGTTTTTCGATCCCGGCTCGAAATACCACATTGCCGCCAATGTCCCATACGCTCGCTATTTCCTCGCGCGCATCCTCCAGTTCCAGTTCCAGCGCGCGCTCTGCCAACAGAGCGGCTACAAAGGCCCGCTCAATCGCTGCTCGATTTACGGCAACAAAGAAGCGGGAGCGCGCCTCGACAAAATGCTCACCATGGGCATGAGCCGCCCCTGGCCCGACGCACTGGAAGCACTGACCGGTCAGCGCGAAATGGACGCCACCGCCGTAGTCGATTACTTCCGCCCGCTGCTCGACTGGCTCGAAGTGCAGAACCGAGGGAAAGAGTGCGGCTGGCAGTGAGCTGAGCGGGCGCGCATTTTCATCTCACGGCTGCGTTAATCTTTCGCGCGTGTTTGAAACGCTCGATGCGATCACGCGTGCGTCTTATCGCAGCTTCAGTCATCTGCCGAATGCCTCGCTGATCGATGACGGCGAGGTATTCGGCGTCACGACCGATGTGCCGTTGCCGTTCTTCAATGGGATCGCTACGACGCGATTGCGCGATACGAGTCGCGTCGGCGAGATTGCGCAGCGGCTGCAGGCGCGTGGCCGTGGCTTTCGGTGGTGGCTCACGCCGGACACGACCCCCGCGGATCTCGGCGAGGTGCTGCCGGAGCATGGACTCCGGCACGCGTACGACTCCCTCGGATTGACCGCCGATCTGGCGAAACTCCGTCCCGTCTCTGTTCCCGGTTTGCGCATTGCGCGGATGAAGAATGACAGCGAGATGGCGGCCTGGTCGCACGTGATCTCGACCGTCTTCGAGATCTCGCCTGCCGACCGGCAGACGTGGGTCGACACGTTTCGTCACTTCGGGTTCGCGGACGATGCGCAGTGGGCGCATTTCGTCGGGTTTCTCGACGACAGGCCGGTGGCGACGACCACGATCTGCATCGATGGAGAAATCACCGGGGTCTATCACGTGGCGACGCTGCCGGAGGCGCGCGGCCGCGGTGCCGCTTCTGCGTTGACGGTTGCGGCGCTGCAGCACGCCCGCGACCGCGGCGCACGCGAAGCGGGGTTGCAGGCATCGGCGATGGCCGAAAGTGTCTATCAATCGATCGGATTTGTTCCGCGCGCGACCATCCGCCTTTACGATTGGCGCCCCCAATGACGACCAAAGCTCTGCGCTGCTCCCGCTGTGAATGGACCGCCGCTCTCGATGCGCTCTACAACCTCTGCCCCGGTTGTGGTGCCCCGATCCTTGTGCACTACGACTTCTCGAACGTCGAGCTGCGCAAGCGCAACGACATGTGGCGCTACCTCGACGTGCTGCCGGTCGCGGACGAGGGCGACGTCGTCACGCTCGGCGAAGGGATCACGCCGCTGCTGCCCGCTCGCAGTGCCGCGAATGTCTTCATCAAGGACGAGTCGAAGAATCCGACTCGCTCGTTCAAATCGCGCGGAATGGCCGCGGCGGTCTCGATGGCCAAAGCGCTCGGCGCGCAGTCGCTTGCAGCACCGACTGCCGGAAATGCCGGCGCCGCGCTCTCCGCGTACGGCGCGCGCGCCGGAATGCCCGTCTTTGTGGCGATGCCGCGCGACACGCCGCGCTCGATCGTCGATGAATGCCGCGACTACGGCGCGCAGGTGGAGCTCGTGACGGGCGTGATCACCGACGCCGCGAAACGGGTGCAGCAGTTCATCGCCGAGAACGGCGGCTTCGATCTTTCGACGCTCAAGGAGCCGTATCGCGTCGAGGGGAAGAAGATCATGGGCTACGAGCTGCTCGAGGATCTCGGCCGGCTGCCGGACGTGATCCTCTACCCCACCGGCGGCGGCACGGGCCTGATCGGCATGTGGAAGGCGTTCGACGAGATGGAGCGCCTCGGCTGGATCGACGCCCGCCGCCCGCGCATGTTCACCGTGCAATCGAGCGGATGCGCGCCGATCGTGCGCGCGTTCGAGCAGCAGCTCGACACCGCGCCGGAGTGGGAAGCGCCGCGCACCAGCGCGTGGGGATTGCGCGTGCCGCGCGCGGTCGGCGACCGATTGATGCTGCGCGCGTTGCGCGATTCGAACGGCGGCGCGATCGCGGTCGACGAGTCGCAGATCGAGCCGGCCGCCGCCGACCTGCGCCGCCGCGAAGGCATCGACGCCGGTCCGGAGACCGGTGCGGCGTGGCTCGCTCTCAACGAATTGCGCGCGAGCGGCGTCATCTCCGAGGGTGAGCTGACGGTGGTATTCAACACCGGCGGCAACAAATACCGATAAATTTATTTATAATCGGCGCACCCGGTCCCTCAATCAATCAGAAGTGGAGAACCCAATGAGACACCTCATCAGGTGGACGTTCCCTTGTCTGCTCGTGCTGCAGTTCGCGGCGCAGGCGTTTGCGCAGTGCGGCACGGTCGCCGTCATCACCCCCTCGAACGGCGGGACGGTGCAGCGCACCCCGGATGAGACGGTGCTTTTCAAATGGGACGCCTTCCCCGGAGCGACGAGCTACGACGTCTACTTCGGCGGACCGGGTCAGGGGTGCACCTCGCCTCGCGCGACGGTGACCAGCCCCTCGTGGGAGCCGCCTGCCGCCGACATCACGAACGGCGCGCAGTACGAGTGGCGGGTCGTGGCGAACGGCCTGCCGCAGTGTCAGACCCCGCCAACTTCCGGCTGCCGCACCTTCACCGTCGCACCATGTCCGAATGCCGCGCCTCTCATCAGCCCGAGCAACGGCGCCACGGTCTCTTTCGGCGCGATCACGCTCGACTGGGACGCCGTTGCGAACGTGCACGACTTCCAGCTCTACATCGGCATCGACGGTGACACGCCGTCGCTGCACGCGGTGCAGACCAGCACGTCGAAGAACATCGTGGTCGAGCCGGGCCGCACGACCGAGTGGTACGTCGTCTCGCGCGCTCACGGTTGCCCCGGCGCGGAGTCGGCGCACTTTGTCTTCAGCACCAACTGTCCATCGGGCGGTCCCGGCCTCGGCTCGCCGTCGAACGGCGCGACCTTCAACGCGGGAACGCCTGTCACCTTCAACTGGTCGACCGTTCCCGGCTCGGCCGGTTATGACGTGAAGATCAATGATGGCCAGGGATGGCAGGTCGTGGCGGAGAACCTCACCACCACCTCGCACACCATGGCCCTGGCAGAAGGGGAGTACGAGTGGGAAGTGCGCGCGAACTTCAATGGCTCGTGCGCGCCCGCGTACTCCGAGATTCGTGAGCTCGTGATCGGCGCCGCGTGCGCGGCCGGTGAAGCGCCGCGCCTCGTCAATCCGGCAAACAACGCCACCGTCAACAGCCCCGTCACGTTCGAATGGGATCCCACCGCGAACGCCCAGAAATACCTGCTGCGCGTGAAGAAAAGCGGCGGCACCGTCCGCACGCTGGCCGAGACCACCGGCACCGTCTATCGCACCACCGAGCTCGCGGCCGGCACGTATGAATGGTGGGTCGTGGCCGACTACCCGGCCTGCCCGAACGTCGAATCGACGCGCCGCACCGTCACCATCAGCGGCTCGGGCGGCGGCTGCCCGACGAATCCCGCGAAAGCCACGCTCGTCTCGCCGGCGAACGGCGCGACCGGCCTCTCCTCGCCGGTGAAGTTCCAGTGGAACGCGGTCAACGGCGCGATCGGCTATCGCGTGCTCGCCGCGTTCAACAACGGTGAGCCGGCGATCATCGGCAGCACCACCTCCACCTCGCTCACCGCTGCCCTGCCGGCCGGCTCCGGCACCTGGCTCGTGCAGACCGTGTTCGGCGACGGCTGCGACAGCACGTTCAGCGACCGCCGCACGTTCACGGTGGCGAATGGCGCGCCGTGCAGCACGACGCCGCCGCAGCTCGCCTCCCCCGCGAACGGCAGCACCACGTCGAACACCGCCGTGACCTTCTCCTGGACCGCGATCACCGCCGCGACGAGCTACAAACTCTTCGTCGCACCGGATGACGACGAGGACTTCCGTCTGTACGGCGAGACCACCGGCACGTCGCTCGAGAAGTTCGTGCCGGCCGGCTCGCTGCGCTGGTTCGTGATCGCCTCGTTTGCCGCATGTCCGGACCTCCGGAGCGCCATCTCGACGTTTGTCGTGATCGCCAGCAACTGCCCCGCCGCATCAATCGAACTGCGCGCGCCGGCGAACAACAGCACCACCACCTCTCCGGTGCGATTCGAATGGACCGCGTTCCCCGGCGCGACCGGATATCGCGTGTGGGTGTCGTTCAACGGCGCCGCGCCGGTCAACGTCGCGCGCACCGAGACGAACAGCGCCACCGTTCCGCTTCCCGCCGGCACGATGACCTGGTACGTCGAAGGGCAGCGCGGCGATTGCTTCCCGATCGTCTCGCCGACCTCCTCGTTCACCGTCACACCGGGCGCGGCGTGCTCCACGAACGTCGCACCGACGCTCGTCTCGCCCGCGGGCCCGAACGGCAATCCGGTCGGCGTCAGCAACGTCAATCTGGTCTGGACCGCGGTCAACGGCGCGATCGGTTACCGCGTCTGGGTCGGCCGCAACGGCTCGGCGTTCAGCGACGTGAAGCTGACGCGCGAGACGAGCACCACCGTCGATCTCGCCGACGGCGTCTACGGCTGGTATGTCGAGGCGCTGTTCGAAGGCTGCAATCCGCTCGCATCGGCCACCAGCTTCTTCAGCCTCGCCAGCGCGAACAGCGCCTGCTCGACCGCCGCGCCGTCCGCGCTCGCGCCGGCCGAGGGAGCGTCGACGACGTCGCCCGTGACCTTCTCCTGGAGCGCCGTTCCGAATGCGGAAAAGTACCGCCTTTTCGCCGCGATCTCCGGCGGTGAGCCGCAGCTCCTCGGTACCACCGAGGACACGCAGCTCACGCGCGCACTCCCGCCCGGCTCGTTCCTCTGGAGCGTCGAGGCGGTGTTCGCCGAATGCCCCTCCACCTTCTCGCCGCGCACCCGATTCACCATTCCGGAAGGACAGAACTGCGCCACTACCGGCGCGACTCTCGTCGTGCCGGCGAATGGTGCGACCAACGTGATCGCGCCGATCGACTTTGCCTGGAGCAGCGTGCCGGGCGCCGTGAAGTACGTCCTCGTCGCGAAGGTCAACAACGGCGCACCGACCGCGTTCGCCAACACCACCGACACGCATTTCGTCGTCGAGAAAGTGCCCTCCGGCACGATCGAATGGTGGGTCATCACGTACTTTGCAGCGTGTGATCCGGTCGAAGCGGCGCACGCGCGCTTCACCGTTGCGCCGCCTGCCGGTTGCGACAACCGGAAGCCGATCCTGCTGTTGCCGACCGACCGCGTGAGCTCGCCGGTGCACTTCGAATGGACCGCCGTTCCGCGGGCCACCGGCTACAAAGTGTGGGTTGCGAAAAACGGCGGCAGCGCGAGCATCGCCGCGTCGTCGCCGCGCGCGGATGCCGAGGTCAAACTGCCGGAAGGAACGTACGAGTGGTACGTCGAGGCGCTGTTCGAGAACTGCCCGTCGACCCAGTCGGCGCGCGCCGAATTCACCGTCATCGCGCCGGTCGCGTGCGGGACTCCGGAGCGGACGAAAGCGCAGGTCGTCGGGCAGACGCTCTCCGGAACGGAATACCGCCTGCGCTGGAAAAGCCTCGCCAACGTCGCCCTGTACGAAGTGCAGGAAGCGACCTCGCCGAGCTTCGCGAACGCGACCACCTTCACGACCACGACCACGTCGATGCCGTTCCGCCACGAAGTGAGCGGCGCCGCGGTGCAGTACGTCTACCGTGTCCGCGGCATCAGCAACTGCAACGAAGAGCGCGGCACGTTCTCCGACCCGGTGGCCGTCGTCGTCACCCCGCCGAAGTCGACCAACGCCAGCACGGAGATCGGCCAGGAAGGGACGGTCGTGCAGACGGTCTTCCTCCCCGGCTCGACCGAGCCGTACACGTTCGTGGCCACGGTCGACAAGCCGTGGCTGACGGTCACTCCGTCGTCCGGCGTGCTGCCGGCGACCGGCATCACCCTCAACGTCACCGCCGATCCGTCGGCGCTGAAGCTCGGCACGAACACCGGCACGATCAAAGTGCAGTACACGGCCGGCAGCGGCAAAGGGACGCCGGGCGTGAACGCGCTGACGACGGTGAACCTCCCGACGTCGGTCAGCCTCGTCACGCCGGTCTTCCCGAGCGGCAAAGGAACGCCGCCGCCCGACTCGCTGATCTTCCCGGTCGTCGGTCACGCGGAGGGCTTCAACAACTCGCTGTTCGAGTCCGACATCCGCGTTACCAACCTCACCGCGAAGACGATGAAGTACGAGCTGAACTTCACGCCGTCCGGCACCAACGGCACGAAGAGCGGCAGCTCGAGCACGATCGAGATCGCGTCCGGCTCGACGCTCGCGCTCGATGACGTGGTGGCGACGATGTTCGGCGCCGGCACGCTCGGACCGGCCACCGGCATGCTCGAAGTGCGGCCGCTAGAAACGGCCGCCAGCCCGAGCGGCAGTCTGTTCGAGACGGTGTTCGCGAGCGCGATCAAACAGCTCGAGACCGCCGCGTCGAGCCGCACCTACAACTTCACGCCGACCGGCACGTTCGGTCAGTACATTCCGGCCACGCGTTTCGGTGATTTCATCGGCCGGGCCGCGGCCGGATTCGCGCCGCAGATCCTCTCGCTGCAGCAGGTCGCGCAGTCGTCGGCGTTCCGCGCGAATTTCGGTTTCGCGGAAGCCGCGGGTGAGTCGGCCGAGCTGATGGTGCGCGTCTACGACACCGCCAGCCAGCTTCTCGCCACGATCCCGGTGTTCCTGCAGGCGAGCGAGCACCGCCAGCTCAACGGCATGCTCGCCGCCAACGGCATCAACGACCTGCAGGATGGACGTGTGGAAGTGGAAGTGGTCGGCGGCAACGGCAAAGTGACGGCGTATGTGTCGGAAGTCGACAACGTCACCAACGATCCGCTGCTCGTTTCGCCGGTGCTCAAGGGCTCGGTGACGGCGAATCGTTACGTCGTGCCGGGTACCGCGTTCGCCAACACCGGCGCGGCGTTCTGGGTCACGGACTTGCGTGTGTTCAACGCCGGCGATGCGGCGACGCCGGCCACGCTGACGTTCTACCCGATGTCGAATCCTTCGGCCGCGGTGACGCGCGAGATGAACCTCGGCGCGGGTGAGATCAAGGTCCTGGACAACGTCATCGGTGAGCTGTTCGGCCAGCCGAACGGCGCCGGCGGCATGGTCGCGATCACGACACCGACGGAAACGCGCCTCACCGCCACCGCGCGCACCTACAACAAGACCATCAGCGGCACGTACGGCCAGTACATCCCCGGCGTGACCGTGGCGCAGTCGGTCGGCGTTGCCGATCGTCCGCTGCAGCTCCTCCAGCTCGAGCACTCCTCCCGTTTCCGCACCAACATCGGCATCGCCGAAACGTCCGGCCAGCCGGTCACCGTCGAGGTCAGCCTCATCCTCCCCGACTCGCTGACCACCCCGGTCGTGGAGATCAATCTCGGCGCAAACGAGTTCCGCCAGTTCTCCATCGGCGAGTTCGGCGCGGGAGTGCTCTACAACGCCCGCGTGGCAGTGAAAGTGATCGGCGGCGAGGGTCGCGTGACCGCGTACGGCTCAGCCATCGATCAGCTGACGAACGACCCGACCTACGTTCCCGCGCAGTAATGTCCAGTGGAGCGGCGGGCTCTTAGCCCGCCGACTTCTTCGCGAAAAACCGGCGGGCTGAGAGCCCGCCGCTCCACGGGTTTTCGCTTCGGATGAGGGGCGTACGTGAGCGTGCATATAATGCGCGCCGCGCACTTTCCTCGCGCGATCACACCGGAGGTTCTCTTTGGCAGAACAGCAATACGACGTCGTCATCATCGGCAGCGGTCCCGGCGGGTATGTGGCCGCCATTCGCGCGGGCCAGCTCGGGCTGAAAGTGGCGGTGATCGAAAAAGATCCATTCGTCGGCGGCACGTGTCTCCATCGCGGCTGCATCCCCACCAAATCACTCCTCGAAAACGCCGACATCTGGGGCAAGATCCAGAAGGCGAAGGACTTCGGCATCACCGTCGGTGACGTCACGATCGACTTCTCGCAGGTGCAGAAGCGGAAGCAGAGCGTCGTCGACAACAACGCCAAAGGCATCGAGTTCCTCTTCAAGAAGAACAAGGTCGAGCGCATCACCGGCTTCGGCAAAGTGGTCGACCGCAACACCGTCGATGTCGACGGAAAGCAGCTCAAGACCAAGAACATCATCCTGGCGATGGGCTCCGTCCCGAAGTCGCTGCCGCACATCAAAGTCGACGGCACGCGCATCATCAATTCCGATCACATCCTGATGCTCGACCGCATTCCGCAGTCGATGCTGGTCATCGGCGCCGGCGCGGTTGGCTGCGAGTTCGCCTCGATCTTCTCCCGCTTCGGCACGAAGACCACCATCGTCGAAGTGATGCCGCAGCTCCTCCCGATCGAAGATGAAGAGATCGCGAAAGAGTTCACCCGCATCTTCAAGAAGAAAGGCATCGACGTCCTCACCGACGCGAAAGTGCTCTCCTGCGAAGTCGGCGAGAACGGCGTGAAGACGACCATCGAGACCGGCAAAGGGAAGCAGCAGGTGGTCGAGACCGAGATCGTTCTCTCCGCGACGGGACGCGGTCCGGTCACCGAGGGCTGCGGACTCGAGAACATCAAAGTCGAGATGGACAAGCGCGGCTACATCACCATCGACAAGTTCATGCGCACCGGTGAAGAGGGCGTTTACGCGATCGGCGACATCGTCCCCACCCCCGCGCTCGCGCACTGCGCGTCCGCCGAGGGCATCCTCGCGGTCGAGCACCTGGCCGGCAAGGACGCGCGGCCGATCAACTACGACCACGTCCCGAACGCGACGTACACCGAGCCCGAAGTCGCGTCCGTCGGCCTCACTGAAAAGAAAGCGAAAGAGCGCGGCTACGACGTGAAGATCGGCAAGTTCCCGTTCACCGCGAACTCGAAGGCGAAGATCATCGGCGAAGCGAACGGCCTCGTGAAGTACGTGGTCGACGCCAAGTACGACGAGATCCTCGGCGTGCACATCGTCGGTCCGAAAGCGACCGAGCTGATCGTCGAAGCCTGCGCCGCGCTCGAGCTCGAAGCCACCGCCGAGTCGATCGCCAAAACCATCCACGCACACCCCACCCTCTCCGAAGCGCTCATGGAAGCGGCGGAAGACGTGGCGGGGCACGCCATTCACTTCTAGTCTCAGTTCCTCGGAGTTCCTCGGTTCCTCGGAGTTCCTCGGAGTGAAAAACATCTCCGAGGAACTGAGGAACCAGGTAACCCGAGGAACTCCGAGGAACTCCGAGGCACTCCGAGGAACTCTGCTTGAACGAAGTCACCACCTCCACCAACACGCACGGCCTCACTCACGAGCAACTGCTCGAGATCGATTACTACCTGCGCCTGACGCGCACGCTCGAGGAGCGCCTGGTCGCGCTTTTCCGGCAGGCGAAGGTGATCGGCGGGCTGTATCGCTCCCTCGGCCAGGAAGGTGAGTCGGTCGCGGCGGCGTATGCGCTCGATTACAAACAGGGCGACGTCGTGCAGCCGCTCATCCGCAACATCGGCTCGATTCTCGTGGCCGGTGCGAAGCCGGCCGACATCATCAAGCAATACATGGCCAAGGCCGACAGCCCCACCCGCGGCCGCGAGCTGAACATCCACTTCGGCCATCCCGCGCGCGACGGCTTCATCGGCCAGATCTCGATGCTCGGCGACATGATTCCGGTCATGGCCGGCATCGCGCTCGCGGGGCGGATGCAGAAGAAGAATCTCGTCACGCTCGCCTTCATCGGCGACGGCGGCTCGTCGACCGGCGCGTTCTGGGAAGGGATGAACTTCGCCTCGGTGCAGAAGCTGCCGATGGTGGTGATCGTCGAGGACAACGGCTACGCCTATTCGACTCCGACGTCGAAACAGACGGCGGCAAAAACGCTCGCCGACAAGTCGTACGCGTTCGGCTGCCACGGCGTCACCATCGACGGCAACGACGTGCTCGCGGTGTACGGCGAGACGAAACGTGCCGTTGAACGCGCGCGCAACGGCGAAGGCGTGACGCTGATCGAAGTGAAGACGTTCCGGATGAAGGGCCACGCCGAGCACGACAACCAGGCGTACGTGCCGAAAGAACTGATCGAAGAGTGGCAGCGCAAAGACGCGCTTCCGCGCTTCGAAAAAGTGCTGATGGAGCTCGGCGTCGCGACACAGGACGATTTCGCCGCAATCCAGCAGCGCGTGAAGCAGGAGATCGACGCCGCGACCGACGAAGCCGATCGCTCGCCGATGCCCACTCCCTCCGACGCCGCGCGCGGGCTGTACATCGAGGACGGATACTGGGGTTGACGCCGGTTCCTCGGTTCCTCGGTTCCTCGGTTCCTCGGGTTGGTCAATCAGACCGGACGTACCCGAGGAACCGAGGCACCGAGGAACCAAGGAACCGCCTACTCCGAGGAACTCAAAACAATGGAAACCACATACCTCGAAGCCATTACCCAGGCCATGCACGAAGAGATGGCGCGGGATGAGCGCGTCTTTTTGATCGGTGAAGACGTCGGTGCGTACGGCGGCGCGTTCAAGACCAGCGCGGGGCTGCTCGACAAGTTCGGGCCGGAGCGCGTGGTCGATACGCCGATCTCCGAGATCGCCATCATCGGCGCCGCATCCGGTGCCGCGCTCATGGGCATGCGTCCGATCGCGGAGATGCAGTTCATCGACTTCATCACCTGCGGCTACGACATGCTCGTGAACTTCGCGGCGATGAACAGCTATCTGTTCGGCCGCGCCTGCCCGATGGTCGTGCGCGGACCGGCCGGCGGCGGCACGCATGGCGGGCCGTACCACTCGCTCAATCCCGAAGCGATGTTCATGAATCGTCCCGGCCTCAAGATCGTCGCGCCCGGCACCGCGTACGACGCCAAAGGCCTGCTCAAAGCGGCCATTCGCGACGACAACCCGGTGCTCTACATCGAGCACAAATACCTCTATCGCCGCATCAAGGAAACGCTGCCCGAAGACGACTACATCGTCCCGATCGGCAAGGCGAACATCCGCCGCAAAGGAAAGGACCTCACCATCGTCACCTGGGGCGCGATGATCTACGTCGCCGACGA
>DASVRB010000735.1:0-6874 GCA_036388835.1 Thermoanaerobaculia bacterium
AACCGAGGCTGCCGGCCCGGCCGGCCCGCCGGAGGCCCTCGTCGTCCTCTCCCGCGGAACCGCGAGGCCCGTACCTTGCTCAGCTCACCGATCATGAAATCGCTTGCTGCCGCTCTGCTCCTCGTCGCACTCGTCGCCTGCAAGAACGATCCGGGTGGTGGGCAGCTCACCGGGACGAGCTCGCCCGAGGCGGAGGCGCGGCGCGCGACCGAGCAGGACACGCAGGTCAATCCTGCCGCCACCGAAAGCGCGCTGACCGGCACCTTCGGCGGCCCGACCTCCGGCCAGGCCCCGGGTCAGCCGGCCGAGAGCGGCTATCACCAGGGTGCGACCGGCACGGATGCCACCACGCTCACCGATCCGAACGTCTCCACGACCGCCGCGCCGACGCAGACGACGACGTAATCCACGACGTAATCACCGCCGTCATCCTGAGCTTTAGCGAAGGATCTCAAAATGCGACGGCCGTCGCGGCTCAGATCCTTCGCTCACGCTCAGGATGACGGGGAGTGCGTAGTACGCTCCCCTTCTCATGTCCACCTTCCCCGATCCTCGTTATGCGCCGAGCGATGTCGTCGCGATGGGGGAAGACCTGCGCGTGACGACGTTGCGCGAGGCGTATCGGAAGGGCATTTTTCCGTGGCCGCACGAAGGGTTGCCGATGCCGTGGTTCTCGCCGCGGCGGCGCGCGGTGATTCTGTTCGACGAGCTGCATGTCGGCCGTTCGCTTCGCAAAACGCAGAAAAAATCGGGCTTCACGTTTTCCATCGATCGCGATTTCCGGTCCGTCATTCGCGCGTGCGCGGAGGCCGAGCGGCCGGAGCAGGATGGCACGTGGATCGCGCCGAACATCATCAGCGCCTACACCCGCTTTCACTTTCAGGGTGACGCGCACAGCGTCGAAGTGTGGGACGGCGAGGAGCTCGTCGGCGGCCTGTACGGCGTCGATGCAGGCGGCGTGTTCACCGGCGAGAGCATGTTCCATCGGCGTCCTGACGCGTCGAAGCTCGCCCTGCTTTTCCTGATCGATCACCTCCGCGCGCGCGGTGCGACGTTGCTCGACTGCCAGGTCATGACGCCGCACATGGAGGCGCTCGGCGCGCGCGAGATTCCGCGCGCCCGTTTTCTCGACGCACTCGCGGCCGCGCAGGCAAAAGGGATTCGCCTCTTCTAACGTTTCGCGCGGCGCACGACGATCAGTGCGAAGCCGGTCGCGAGCTCGCGCAGCGCAGTCGTGGCGCTCCACGTCATCCCGCGGCGGAGATAGCGCATCGCTGACGAAAACTGAAAACGGCTGCAGAGAAACACCGCGCCGCGCGACCATCGGCGCGCGTGTTCGCGACGGATCTCCGCGCGTGTTTGCGGCGACGCCGGAAAACGCGCGAACGCCTCACGCAGCAACTGTTCCGCGAGCGCAGGGTTTTCATCCTCCGGTTGCATCGACCACATCGCCACCACGGCGTCGAGTTCTTCATCGCCCACGTCACGCTGCAGCAGCTCGCGCAGCATCCGGCCACTGATCGCGCGTGCGTCGCGGCGCTGCCCGTCGCGCAGCCGCACGCTCACGCCGCCCGGATGCACGCGGTAACGCATGCCGACGAACGGAAGCACGCGGATCGGGCCGAAGCGGCTGACGCGCGTCCAGAGGTCATAGTCGACCGCGAGCTCGGTGTCGCCGACGCCGGCCGCGATGAGCGCGCTGCGCCGCAGCATGGCCCGTCCCAGGCCGCCGAGGACGTTGCTGAAGTGCAGGAGATACGCGGTGAGCTCAGGTGAGGGCGTGCGGCGCGCTTTGCCGATCGTCCGGCCCGCTGCATCGACCACGTCGGTACTGACCACGACCATCGCCAGCGCACGATCGGCATCGAGTGCCGCGACCTGCGTCGAGAAGCGTCGCGGCAGGCTGACGTCGTCCGCATCCTGCAGTGCGATCAGCTCCCCGCGTGCGGCGGCGATTCCTTTTCGCAGCGCCGCGGCGATCCCTTCGTTGCGTTGCGAGCGAATCACCACGATGCGTTCGTCGCGGGCGCGCCACGCTTCGAGAATCGCGCCCGTCTCATCGGTCGAGCCGTCGTCGACAATGATGAATACAAAGTCGCCAAAGTCCTGCGCGATGACGCTGGCGATCGCCTCGTCGACGAACGGGCCGGCGTTGTAGACCGGCATCACGACGCTCACGCGCGGCGCGGCGTCGCTCATCGCCGTCGTCGACGCGTCACGCGGTTGGCGCCCATAGTGTTCGGCCGCGCCGCAATCGCCGGACGATGCTGCGCATCACGACGGCGGTGCCGCCGATGAGCCCCAGCGGATGCCAGCGCGCCGCGTAGATGAGGTGCTGCAGCGCTTCCCGCAACTCGCCGCGCCGCACAAAATGCGCCGCGCTCGTCACCCATCGTCCGGCGGTGATGATGCGCACGCGCCGCCGGTGATGCGAGTTGCGGTTGGTCGCGACGAATTTCGCGAAGCCCTCGGCGAGGATGCGATGACCCGTCACCGCGGACCCAGGCCGCCCCTCGGAGCGCCAGACCGACACGACGGCGTCGAGCTCGTCGTCGGTCAGCGGGCGCTCGAGCAGGCGATGCAGCATGTTGCGCGCGATGGCGATCGAGCGTCCGCGCTGCCGGGCGCCGGACGTCACGCTGACGCGGCCGTCGTGGAGCCGGTGCTTCATCCCGATGATCGGCAGCACCACGAGACGTCCGTGCTGCGCGAGACGCGTCCAGAGGTCGTAATCCTCGGAGAGGCCAAACACTTCGTTGTATCCGCCGATCGTGCGCACGAGGTCGCGCCGGAACATCACCTGACCATGTCCGCCGATGACGTTGCTGAAGTGCAGCAGGTACGCCGTCACTTCCGGCGGCTCGACGCGCGACATCGTCCAGACGCGGCGGCCCTTCGCGTCGATGATGTGGTAGCGGCACGACACGAGTGTGATGTTCGGATCCGCATCAAGCGCCGCGATCTGCGCGCGCAGACGTCCGCTGACGAAAACGTCGTCCGCGTCATGCCGCGCGATGTACTCGCCGCGCGCGACCGCCAGTCCGTGATTGAGCGCCACCGGAATGCCGCTGTTCGTTTCGATCTCGACCAGCACGATGCGCGGTTCGCGCGCGGCCCAGTCAGCGAGGATCGCGGCAGTGCGATCGGTCGAGCCGTCGTTGACGATCACGAGCTCGAAATCGGTGAAATCCTGAGCAAAAACGCTGGCAATCGCCTCGTCGAGGAAGCGCTCGCCGTTGTACACGGGCATCAGGATTGTGACGCGGGGGTGATTGTGGACCAATCGCGAACGAGTATAGGCGGGAACGCCTACGCTCGGGAGCCCGGGATCATGCCGAGCGGCCGATTCTGCAGACGAACCGCGTACTCGCCATGCCCTGCTTCGATCAGCAGCGTCAGCTCGTACAGGCGCGCCAGCCGGTCGATCCATCCGCGTGCATCATGCTCGTCGAGCGACGCCAGCATGTACGCGAGCGCATCGGTCTCGCGCGGGAACTGCTTCCGCACGCGGGCGAGCAGCAACTCATGCGACGCTTCTTTGTTGATCACGCGCAGCGCGTCGAGCACGAGGATGTTGGTAGTCCCTTCCCAGATCGGCAGCACTTGCGCATCGCGCAGCAGCCGCGGCAACGGGCTTTCTTCGATGTAGCCGTTGCCTCCGATGAGCTCCATCGCCTCGGAGACGCACGGCACCGCGAGCTTTGCAGTGACGGCCTTCACGATCGGCGTCAGCACGCGCAACATGCGCGCGGCGTCGGTATCACCGGCATCGGCGCGGCAGAACAGCTCGACCGCTTCGAACGTCAGCAGCATCGCCGCGACCTGTTCGGCCTCGATGTCGAAGAACGTCTCCTGCGCGAGCGGCCACTCGATGACCGGACGTCCGAACACGTGCCGCCGTTCGATGTGATGTCGAGCCTCGTAGACGCTGCGTCCGATCACCGCGACCGAAGCCACCGCGTTGTACAGACGCGACAGGTTCAGCATGTCGGTCATCGCATCGAAGCCGCCGACTTCCTCGGCCGGCGCGTCGGTGAGCGTCACTTCGCCCGTGGCCATCGATCGCACTCCGAGCTTGTTCTTCAGTCGCTCGATCGAGAAGCCGGGGTTGTTGCGCGTGAGCAGCAGGAACGTGCGCAGGCCGCGCGTCCCCTCGCCTGCTCCTTCCACATGCGCGGTCACGAGCACCGCGTCCGCATCGACGTTCGAGCAGAACCATTTGTGGCCGGTGAGACGCCAGGTGCCGTCCGCCGCTTTACGCGCCACGGTCTGATTTGCGCCGACGTCCGAGCCGCCGGTGCGCTCGGTGAGAAACATCGCGCCGGTCCAGAGCGAGGAAGGATCGGTCGACGTGAGACGCGGCACGACGCGCATCACCTGCTCCTGCGTGCCATGGCGCGTGAGCACGCGCGCGACGCCGTCGGTCATGCACACCGGGCAATACAACCCCGATTCCGCCATCGCGAACAGATAGCCGAGGCCGAAGCCGACGAACGGAGCGGAGTGCGAGAAGTCGTGCGGCTGGTACTTCATCGCGATCATTCCGGAGCCGTACGCGACGCGCTCCATTTCGCGATACGACGAGTGATAGTCGACGCGGCAGATGCGATTGCCGCGCGCGTCGTGCGTGACGAGCCGCGGCTGTTCGCGGTCCGCGATCATCGCCAGCGGGGCGACTTCCTTCGCCGCGCGCTCGCCCATTGCCGCGAGCTGCGGCTCCGCCCACGCGAACGCGTCCGCGCTCAGTTTCCGCGCGCACAACGCGCGGAAATCGGGCGACGCGGTCCAGTACGACTCTGTTGGTGAATCGGGGATCGGCGATTCAGACATCGCGCGTCATAGTACGCGCGCTGCATCAACGCGCAACGCCGCACATGTTCTTCGTCCGACCTGATTACAACTCGACTTGCGCGCCGAGCTCGATCACCTGGTTCGGCGGCAGGTTGAAGAACACCGAGGCGCTCGAGGAGTTGCGCATCATCCAGGCGAAGATGTGCTCGCGCCAGATGGCCATGCCGGGGCGTTTGGTCGGGATGAGCGTCTCGCGCCCGAGGAAGTAGCTCGTGGCGATCGAGTTGAAGGTCACCGGACCATCGGTCATCTTCTCCAGCATCGCCGGAATGTCGGGATCTTCCATGTAGCCGAAGCGAACGGTGAGGCGATACACGCCGTGTCCGAGCTCGCTCCAGACGTACCGCTCGTCGTTGCCGAGGTGCGATTGCTCCTCGGTTTCGACAGTCAGCAGCACCACCTGTTTGTGCACGACTTTGTTGTGCTTGATGTTGTGCAGCAGCGTGGTTGGGACGCCGTCGGGATTTCGCGACATGAAGATCGCGGTGCCGGGAACGCGGTGCACGCGGCCGTTACCGAGCTCATTGACGAACGCATCGATCGACAGCACTCCCTCGGCGAGGCGATCGTTGAGAATGCGCCTTCCCGCGCGCCACGTCGACATCAACGTAAAGATCGAGAGGCCGACGAGCAGCGGGAACCAGCCGCCTTCCCACACCTTCACCAGGTTCGCGCCGAAGAACGAGAGATCGAAGCAGAGGAAGAAAAGCGCGAAGGCAATCGTGCCGGCCAACGGCCAGCGCCAGCGGTCGCGCGCGTAGACACTCGTCAGCGTCGTCGTGATGGCCATCGTCGCGGTGACGGCCACGCCGTACGCCGCGGCGAGCCGGCCCGACTCGCGGAACGCGAACACCAGCGCGATCGCCGAGAGCATCAGGAACCAGTTCACCGAGGGGATGTAGATCTGGCCGATCTCACGTGCCGACGTGTGTCGAATGCGAATGCGCGGCAGATAACCGAGCTGCACCGCCTGCCGCGTCAGCGAGAACGCGCCGGAGATCACGGCCTGCGACGCAATGCTCGCGGCCATCGTTGCGAGCACGACCAGCGGAATCAGCGCCCACTGCGGCGCCATCCGGAAGAACGGATTTTCGACGCCCTCGGGTGTATGCAGCAGAAACGCGCCCTGACCGAAGTAGTTGAGCAGCAGCGCCGGAAGGACGAATCCGAACCAGACCCAGCGAATCGGACGAATGCCGAAATGCCCCATGTCCGCGTACAGCGCCTCGCCGCCTGTGATGACGAGGAAGACGGAGCCAAGGACCAGGAAGCCGGTGCCCTGATTGCGGATGAAGAAGTTGATGGCGTGCGTCGGCATCACCGCCTGCAGCACGCTCGGCTCGGAAATGATGTGCGAGATCCCCATCACCGCAATCACCGTGAACCACGCCAGCATGATCGGACCGAAGATCGCGCCGACTTTTGCGGTGCCGTACTTCTGGACCATGAAGAGGCCGATCAGCACCACGGTCGTGATCCAGACGACGTACGGCCCGAAGACCGGTGTGACGACATTCAGTCCCTCGATCGCCGAGAGCACCGAGATCGCGGGGGTGATCATCCCGTCGCCGTAAAGCAGCGCCGCGCCGAACAGGCCGAGGCCGACCAGAATCGCGCGTCTTCGCGACGGCGTCTGTTTCGAGCCGACCAGCGACATCAGCGCGACGATGCCTCCTTCGCCGCGGTTGTCCGCACGCATGACGAAGACGAGGTACTCGATCGAGATGATGAGGATCAGCGCCCAGAAGATCAGCGACAGCACGCCGAGGATGTTCGCCGGCGAAGGCGGCAGATGATGCTCGGGCGCGAAGCACTCACGAAACGCATACAGCGGGCTCGTACCGATGTCGCCATAGACGACTCCGAGCGCGCCGAGGGAGAGCGTGAGGAGGTATCGCTTTGTGTGCGGCTGCTCTGACGACGACATGCGTGACCGGACGGAACGTAGCACAAGGCGGGCCGAGAAGTGACGGGAGTTAGTGGAGCGGCGGGCTTCAGCCCGCCGACTGTCGAATTGCTCGGC
>DASVRB010000736.1:0-4757 GCA_036388835.1 Thermoanaerobaculia bacterium
GACGGCGTTGATTGTGGCGTGCGCTTGCTCGCCTTGGGCGGCGCGCATTGGCCGAGCCCGTCCGCCGCAGGCGTCGGCGCCCGGACTCGGCCTGCAACGCGTGTCGCCCAAGGCACACCGCCCGTGTCACCTGAACCGCCGTCCAAGCGAAAACAAAACGCCGCGGGCCGAGCCCGCCCGCCGGAGGCGCCCCCGTCGTCCCCCGCTCACTCGCCGAGAAACGCAGCCAGTGCGTCCTGCCAGGGGCGCATGGGACGAAGGCCGAGTTGCTGCGAGAGCGTGCAGCGCATCGGCGTCCAACGCGGGCGCGGGGCGGGGCGGGAGAGCGAGGCTTCCGTCGACGTCTCGATCAGCGCGAGCGCGGCTTCATCGGCGAGGCCGATGATGCGTGCGCCTTCGCGGGCGAACGATTCGTACGAACAGACGCCGTCGTTGACGATCTGGTACGTGCCGGCGTGATCGCGTTCAAGGATTTCGATCACCCGTGCGACGAGGTCGCGGACGAACGTGGTGCTGGCGAACGTGTCGCCGATCGCCTGCACGCGTTCGCCGCGCGCGAGACGGGCTGCGACGGTGCTGAGGAAGCTGTTCTTGTTCGCGCCGAACACCCATGACGTCCGGACGATGAACGCGCGCGTCGCGGCGGCGGCCACTGCCTGTTCGCCGCGCAGCTTCGTCGCGCCGTAAACATTGATCGGATGCGCGGCGTCTTCGGTCGCGTAGGGAACGCCGTCGTCGCGCCGTCCATCGAACACGTAGTTGCTGCTGAAGTGAACCATCGCCGCGCCGAGCCGTTCGGCGGCCGCGGCGAGTTGCGCGGGACCGGTCACGTTGATGCGCTCGGCCAGCGCGGGGTCGGCCTCGCAATCGTCGACGCCGATCACCGCGCAGTTGAAGATGATGTCCGGCCTGAGGTGCTGCACGATTTCATCGACCGCTCTCGCATCACCGATGTCGAGGTCGCGATGCCGCAGCGCGAACACGTCATGCCCGCGATACTCCTCGGCGAGATGCGCGCCGACCAGTCCGGCCGCTCCGGTAATGAGCACGCGCAGCCGCGCGCCGGCACGGCTAACGTGCACGCGCCATCACGGCATCGACTTCGCGCGCAAAGTCTTCGAGATACGCGTCGCCGGCGGGATGCTGCGTCAGCGCGGCGATGACGTAACGGCGGCCCGGCCCCTCGACGATCGCACTGTCGTGCAGCCAGTTCTGCCACGAGCCCCATTTCCGCAGCAGGACCATGTTCGGGCCGGCCAGCGCCTTCACGAATTTGTGGTCGTCGTGCGGGATGTCGGGCGAGAGAAACAGCTCGCGCATTTTTTTTGACGCAGCCGGCGAGACGAGCTCGCCGCGATCGAGCATCCAGTAGAAGCGGAGCAGCTGACGGATGGTGGCGGCGTGCGAGTGATCGGCCACCGGATCGCCGATCCGCTCGCTGTTCGGGCCGTAATGCTTGCCGACCCAGATCCCGCCGCCGCGCGCCGCGTCATAGAAGCCATATTGATTGAGGATCTGCTGAATCTCGCGCAGCCCGATCGCGCGCGAATGTTTCGCGGCCATTTCGTTGCTCGATGCTTTGACCATGAGTCCGAGCTCGTGCTGCGTCTCCGCATCGAGCGACGTGGCCGCCTCGGGATGCAGGTGAAAGTACGCGAGCAGGATTCCGATCTTCGGAATGCTGGCCGCGTATTCGATGCGGTCGGGATGAATCATCGCTACACGCGGACGCTGCAGGTCGAGCACGCCGACCGCGGCCTGCTCGGTGGTCATCCCATGCTTCGCCCGCAACCGCGCGTCGATCTCCTCGAGCCTCTGCTGCAGATCGCGATCGAGCGGTGTGTCGTAATTCATCGTGAACGGTTGCGTCGGTGTGGTGGAGGTGCAGGCGAACAGAACGAGCGTGAGGACCATCCAGAACTGCTTCACGATTTGCAAGGATACCGGACGGAGGCGCTTAGGCGCGGAGGCGCTTGGACGGAGGCGCTTAGACGGAGGCGCTTAGGCGCTTAGGCGCGAAGGCGCTTAGGCGCTTGGGTGACTTTTGGCCGTGAGGCACCCAAAGGGCTGATGGAGCGTTCAACGCACCTGCGATTCAGGCGATAAGGCACCCAAGCGCCTAAGCGCCTAAGCGCCTAAGCGCCTTCGCGCCCCTCCGCGTGTTTACGCATGCGCCGGCATGGCCACCAGCACGTCGCCGTCGGCGCGATGCGTTTCATCCCAAAGCTCCGGCCGCGCGAGTATTTGCTGGCCGAGTGTGGCGAGGGTCAGGCCGAGGAGGATGTCGCAGGCGGCGAATGCGTAGGGAACGCCGACGGCGCGGCCGAGAGGAAAGAGGAAGCCGCCGAGGGCGAGGGTGAGGCCGAGCCAGCGATTGACGGGGCGTGCGACGAACAGCGTCACGCCGAGGATCATCAGGCCGATCGGGAAGAGGAGGCCGATCGGGATGAGACTCACGAACACGATCGGCGCGCTGCTGAACACTCTGCCCAGCGTGTCGGCCGGCACGCCGTCCACGCCATTGTCGATGAGCTGCGCGAGCTGGCGCACCGCCAGGATGCGCACGCTCACCGCCCACCCCATCAGCGTCAATGCGCCGCCGATCAGACCGGCCAGGTCGCCCTTGCGGCGGAGCAGGTGAGTGATGGCGAAGACGGAGCCGATCATCAGCGCCATGTGCAGCGGCGCAGCGAAGCCGCCGAGGGCGATCGTCACATTCGATCGACTCGGCGGGGCGGCCGAGCCCATGAAACCGGTGAGCGGATTGAGAGCGAAGAAAAGAGCCATTCCGATGAGGCAGAAACCGGCGAGGTGACGGCGGCGATTGGTGGCAGGCGAGGCGGCGATTGTGGTGGTCAAGATGGTTCTCCTTCATCTGTCGTAGCGACATCCGGAGGCGAAAGTGTTCATCTCCCGCACAATTTTTTCGGGTGCTACCATCGGCCGCATTCCTCATGAAAAACGCGGCAAATCCGGAGATCACGCGGCTGCTCGCCGACTGGCGCAACGGCGATAGGAACGCACTGGAGCAACTGACGCCGCTCGTTTATGCGGAGCTGCGCCGCATCGCAGCGCGGCAACTGCGGCGTGAGGATCGGGACCACACCCTGCAGCCGACCGCACTGGTGCACGAGGCGTTCGTTCGTCTGTGCGGAAGCGAGCCGCTGTCGTGGCAGGACCGCGGTCATTTTTACGCCGTATGTGCGCAGGTGATGCGCCACATCCTCACCGATCATGCCCGCGCGCAATTACGCGAGAAGCGCGGCGGCGGCGCGGTGCACGTGCCGCTCGATGCCGCCGAAACACAACTACAGGCACAGACGCAGGTCGATCATGCCGCGCTCGACGATGCATTGCGCGCGCTCGAGACCGTCGATCCACAGAAGGGGCGCATTGTGGAGCTTCGCTATTTCGCCGGTCTGGGCATCGAAGAAACCGCGGCCGCGCTGAATATTTCTGCAATGACCGTGCGGCGCGAATGGACGCGTGCAAAAGCGTGGCTCTATCGCGAGCTCACAGAAGGAGGCTCGCATTAAGACCCCTGGAACCGCGGAACGCTGGCGGCGCGTCGACGAGCTGTTTGCGGCGGCACTGGAGCTCGACGGCGGCGCATTGACCGAATTTCTCGATCGGCAGTGTGCGGGCGACCTCGCTCTGCGTGCCGAGGTCGAGTCGATGCTGACCTTTGCACGCGCGTCGAAAGATTTTCTCGAAACGCCGGTGATCATCGAGGCGACCGAGGTGTGGCCGATGTCGTCGACGCCGAGCACGCCGAGCACTCCTGTGTCGACCGCTTCACGGCGTCACGAAATGGATAAGGCCCGCTTCATTCCGGGCGACGTGGTGGCCGGACGGTATCGCGTGGTCGGCCTGCTCGGGCGCGGCGGTATGGGCGAGGTGTACCGCGCGGACGATTTGAAACTCAGTCAGCCGGTCGCATTGAAGTTTCTGTCCGAAGCGCTGTCCAGTAACGGCGCGGCGCTGGCGCGTTTTCATCGTGAGGTCAGTCTGGCGCGGCAGATTTCGCATCGCCACGTCTGCCGTGTGTACGACATCGGCGAGCACGCCGGGATGCATTTTCTCTCCATGGAATTCGTGCGCGGCGAGGAGCTGGCGTCGCTGCTCAAACGCATTGGACGGCTGCCGCTGGATAAAGCGATCGAAACGGCGCGGCAATTGTGCGCGGGGCTGGCAGCCATTCACGCCGCGGGCGTGCTGCATCGCGATCTCAAGCCGGCGAACGTCATGATCGACGAGCAGGGCGACGTGCGGATCACTGATTTCGGCGTGGCGGCATTGTCGGAAGGGGTGAGCGGACGCGAGGCGATGGTCGGCACGCCGGCGTACATGGCGCCGGAGCAGCTCGCGGGCGGCGAGCTGACGACGCGCAGCGATCTTTATGCGCTCGGTCTGGTGTTGTACGAGGCATTCACCGGCAATCGTCCGTTCACTTCAACCTCTGTGGCAGACATTGTTCGCGACCGCCTCGGCGATACGGCGCCGACCACGCCCTCGTCGTGGGTGGCCGACCTTCCGCCGCTCGTCGATCGTGTGGTGCTGCGCTGTCTCGAAAAAGATCCGGAGCGCCGTCCCGCCAATGCGTTGCAGGTCGCGGGCGCGCTGCCGGGAGGCGATCCGCTCGCGGCGGCACTCGCGGCCGGAGAAACGCCCTCGCCGCAGATGGTGGCGGCGGCACCGCGCCAGGGGAGTCTGCGTCCGTGGTCTGCAGTGCTGTTGCTGTCGTGGGTCGTCCTCGG
>DASVRB010000737.1:0-12334 GCA_036388835.1 Thermoanaerobaculia bacterium
CTCGGCGGGCTGAAGCCCGCCGCTCCACTAGCACCACATCCCCACAACACCTCCGCAACATCGTGCGTAAGCGTCGCGTAAGCGCCGGTTTTTACTCTGCGCGGCCATGGCACGTTACCTCTTCGCACCGGTTCCTTTCACCGGACATGTGAACCCGGGCCTTCCGATCGCGAGGGAGCTCGTGGCGCGTGGGCACGACGTCCGGTTCTACTCCACTCCGCGATTCAAGCGCGCCATCGAAGCAGCCGGCGCGCGGTACGTTCCGTTCCGCCATGCAATGCCGCTCGACGAAGAGCGTCTCGACCTCTTCCCCGAGCGCCCGGTCAAAGGCGGCATCGCGCAACTCCGTCACGACATCAAAAATCTCTTCATCGAATTCATCCGCGGCGCACTGCAGGACCTCGAATCTGAGCTGCGCCGCGAGCCGGCCGACGTCGTCGTCGGCGACAACACCGCGGCCGTCGTCGAGGCCGTGCATCAGAAGCTCGGCATTCCGTGGGCGGTTTACGGCATCACGGTCCTCGGCACGTCGAGCCGCGACACCGCACCGTTCGGTCTCGCGCTGCCGCCCAGCTCCACGCCGCTCGGACGCGTGCGCAACCGCATCCTCAACTGGCTCGTCGATCGCGTGATCTTCCGCGAAGCGAACAACTACAACGAAGCGCTCCGCCGCGAGCTCGGCCTCCCGCCCCTCGGCGTCGGCCTCTTCGACTTCGGAACCAAAGCCCACCTCTATCTACAGGCCAGCGTTCCTTCCTTCGACTATCCGCGCACCGATCTCGCCGACAACGTTCATTACATCGGCGCCTCCATTCCGCAGCCTCCCGCGAACTGGCAGCCGCCGTCGTGGTGGAGCGACTTGAAGGGCCGCCGCGTGATCCTCGTGACGCAGGGAACGATCAACAACGACTTCGATGAGTTGATCCGCCCCGCGATCCGCGCGCTCGCGAACGACGGCGTGCTGGTCGTCGTCACCACCGGCAGCCGTCCGGCGGATGCGGTCGAGATCGATCCGCTCCCGTCGAACGTGCGCGTCGAGCGCTTCATCCCGTACGCGCACCTCATGCCGCACGTCGACCTGCTGCTGACGAACGGCGGCTACGGCTCGATCCAGATCGCGCTCGCGCACGGCGTACCGGTCGTCGCAATCGGAAAAACCGAGGACAAAGCGGAGATCGCGAATCGCGTCGAGTACTCCGGCGTCGGCATCGGATTGAAAGTACAGATCCCGACGGAAGTGCAGATCCGCGACGCCGTCACGCGCGTCCTCACCACACCGACTTACGCGGCGCGCGCCGAGGCGATGCGCTATGAGCTGGCGGGCCTCGATGCCCCCACCAGCGCTGCCGACCTGCTCGAAGAGCTGGCCGGCGTGGACAACATGCTCGAACAGAGCGCCTGAGGTGCATTCATGGCTGGAATCGGAATCGTCGCTTTTTTCCTGATGGTCTTCGTCACCGTTTCGCGTGAGGAGGAGTAGCGCCATGACGTACCTGCGCATCGTCGTCGCCATCTCGCTGCTGTTCGCGGCATGCGACAAGCTGAGAGTCGACCACTGTCTGACACAAAAACCCATTCTTCTGCAGCGCCAGTGATGGCGTACCTACCAACAATCCTTCCGACACTTCCTCCTACACTTCCTACCTGACTGCGGAGGGCGGCCGGTCTCGAGGGGGACCGGCCGCCTGACCCGATTTCAGTCCGCGCGTCGCAACGCGATACAGTGCGGGCACATGCAACCGCGCCACGTTCTCCTGCTCGGCGCCACAGGGCTGGTCGGACGCGAACTGCTGCACCTGCTCCTCGCCGACCGTGACATCGAACGCGTCTCCGTCATCGCGCGGCGCACCACCGGCGAAACGAACGCAAAACTGGACGAGCACATCCTCGATTTTCACGACATGCAGCACCAGCCGTCGCTCTTCAAGTGCGACGCGATCTTCTCTGCCCTCGGCACGACGATCAAAACGGCCGGTTCGCAGGAGCGGTTTCGCACCGTCGATTACGACTATCCACTGATGGCCGCGCGCCTCGGCAAACAACAGGGTGCGCAGCATTACCTGCTCGTCAGCGCCCTCGGTGCGGACGCGAATTCGCGCGTTTTCTACAACCGCGTCAAAGGTGAGGTCGAGCGCGATCTCCTCGCGCTCAATTACGCGCGCACCACCATCGCCCGCCCGTCGCTGCTGCTCGGCGAGCGCAATGAGTTCCGCCTCGGCGAGCGCGTGTTCGCGAAGCTCGGCTGGCTCGTGCCGCCGCAATACAAGCCCATTCAGGCCCGCGACGTCGCGCGCGCCCTCGTCACCGCCGCCCGCGAACAGGAATCGGGCGTGCAGATACTGGAATCGCGCGCAATGCGCGCACGGAGGAATTGATGTCCACATTCGCAGAGCTCGGCCTTCGCACTGAGCTCAACGAAGCCCTCGCCGCCCTCGGCTACGAGGCGCCCACGCCCATTCAGGAGCGCACGATCCCGCGCATGCTCGCCGGCGGCGACCTTATCGGCCAGGCCCAGACCGGCACCGGCAAGACCGCCGCGTTCGCGCTGCCGATCCTGCAGAAGATCGATCCGAAGAAACGCGAGACGCAGGCGCTCGTGCTCACGCCGACGCGCGAGCTCGCGATGCAGGTCGCGGATGCGATTCACACGTATGCCGCCAAGCTCGGCCCGGTCAGCGTCCTGCCGGTTTACGGCGGCGCGCCGATCGTCCCGCAGCTCAAGCGTCTCGAGCGCGGCGCGCACGTCGTGGTCGGCACGCCAGGACGTCTGATCGACCATCTCGATCGCGGCAGCCTCGATCTCTCGAAAGTGCGCGTGATCGTCCTCGATGAAGCGGACGAAATGCTGAAGATGGGCTTCGTCGACGAGGTCGAGCGGATCCTCAGCGCGGCACCGGCCGAGCGTCAGATCGCGCTCTTCTCCGCCACGATGCCGGACGAAGTGCTGCGCATTGCCAAGCGCCATCAGCGCGAGCCGGAGCGGATCGAGATCGAGCGCCCCACCATCACCGCGCCCGACATCGAACAGCGCTTCCTCAACATCTCCGAGGGGCAGAAACTCGAGGTGCTGACCCAGATTCTCGAGTTGCAGCCGGCCGAGGCCGTGCTCATTTTCCGTCGCACCAAAAACGGCTCCGCCGAGCTCGCGGAAAAACTCGAAGGGCGCGGATTCGCCGCCGTCGCGATGCACGGCGACATGAGCCAGCCGCTGCGTGAGAGCGTCATTCGCAGACTGCGCGCCGGACAGGTCGAGATCGTCGTCGCGACCGACGTCGCCGCGCGCGGCCTCGACGTCGAGCAGATCGAGCACGTCATCAACTACGACGTGCCGTACGACGTCGAAGCGTACGTGCATCGCATCGGCCGCACCGGCCGTGCGGGACGCAGCGGACTCGCCACCATGTTCATCACGCCGCGCGAGCGCGGAATGATGCGCGCGATCGAGCGCTACACCGGCACGCCGATCAAGCCGATGAAGATGCCGACGCGTGCGGACCTCGCGGCCAAGCGGATCAGCGTCTTCAAAGACTCGATCCGCAAGACCATCGCGGAAGGCGATCTCGACATGTACCTCGAGCTCGTCGAGCAACTGGTCGAAGAAGGTCCGTTCGACGTCGCTGAAGTCGCGGCCGCCGCAGCGCGCATCGCCAACGGCTCGCGCGCGCTGGTGAAAGCGAAAGAGCAGGAATCGACCGATCGCACTGAGGCCGCGCCGTCGTCCGCCGCACCGCGCGAATATCGCGAGCGTGGCGGCGAAGAGCGTCCCGTGCGCGAGCCCGGTCCGAACGAAAAGACCGTTCGCCTGGCGATGACCGTTGGCCGCCGCGACGGCATCCGTCCCGCGGACGTGGTCGGCTCGATCGCCAACGAGGCCGACGTGCCGGGCCGCGAGATCGGTCCGATCGACATCCAGGAAGAGATCACCTTCGTCGGCATCCCCGAGCGTTTCGTCGAAGTCGTGCTCGAAAAAGTCGGCCGCAAAAAGTTCCGCGGCCGCGCCGTGAACATGCGCGTTGCCCGTCCCGACGAAGGCTCCTCCGAGCGTCGTCCCTCCTCTCTGCGCCCCGGCGGCTACAACCGTCCCGACGGTCCGCCGCAGCGCTCCTCGTACAACCGTCCCGACGGTCCGCCGCAGCGGCCTTCGTACAACCGCAACGACGGTCCGCCGCAGCGGCCCCGTTTCAATCGCGACGACGCACCGCCGCAACGGCCGCGCTTCAACAACAATCGCGACGCCGGCCCCGCCCGCCCCCGCTTCAACCGCGACGCCCCTCCCCCGCGCCGCGACGAAGGTCCCCGTCGCGACGACGGCCCACGGCGCGGCCCCAGCCCGTTCTACAGCGGGTTCAAAGCGAAGAAACGCCCGCCGCGGTAATCGCCGTTCGTTCCTTCACCCACGTGTCATCCCGAGCGTAGCGAGGGACCTGGGCGGGCGGGTCGCGCGAGGCATGTGCGTCGCGCCCCTCCCACCCAGGCCCCTCGACTACGCTCGGGGTGACAGGTAGGGGAACTCACGCGGTGTGGAGCGGCGGGCTTTAGCCCGCCGGGTTTCTCGCGAGTGCTTCGGCGGGCTAAGCGCCAGCCGCTACACAAGATCCCCTCCCCGTCATCCTGAGCTTTAGCGAAGGATCTCAGCCGCGACGGCCGTCGCATTTTGAGATCCTTCGCTGACGCTCAGGATGACGGGTGGGGGCGCGTGTCGCCAGCATCCCGCATCGACGCCAGCATCCCGCACGCCGCGTGTTTCGCGGCCCCACCCGAATACCGTCGCACGACCGGGATGCCGAGGTCGCGCAGGTCGTCGCGGAAGCGCGACAACTCTTCAACGGTGGCGCGGGCATAGCCACCATCGCGCGCATCGTTCACGTCGATCAGGTTCAGGCGCAGCGGGATGTCAGCGAACAGCTCGCGCAGCGCGTCCACTTCATCGCGGCCGGTGTTGATTCCGCCGAGGACCACCCAGGCGATGGTGACCCGTCCGCCGGCCGCGCGCTGGTAGGTGCGTACCGCGTCCGCGAGCTCCGCAACCGGCCATGCGCCGGCCGCGGGAAGCAGCGTGCGGCGGCGCTCATCGATGGCCGAGGTGAGCGAGACGATCAGGCGGTACGGCTGACGCTCGCGCGCGACGCGATGAATCGCCGGCACCAGCCCGACCGTCGAGATCGTGATCGCTTTCGAGGAGATGCGCCCGCCGCACGGATGCGACAGGATCTCCGCGGCGCGCATGACGTTCGCGTAGTTGTGCAGCGGCTCGCCCTGCCCTTGGAACACCGCGCCCGTGACAGTGCCCGGCGCCTCATCGCGCACCGCCACGAATTGCGCGACGATCTCCCACGGCTTGAGATTGCGCGTCAGCCCAAGCCGCCCCGTCGCGCAGAAGTCGCACGCCATCGCGCAACCGACCTGACTCGACAGACAGACGGTGAAGCGCCCCTCGACTTCGAGCGGAATGCGCACCGCCTCCGCGAGCGCGCCGTCGCGCATCCGGAACAGGTATTTCACGAACCCATCCGACGGATCGGTGGCGCGCTCCACGATCTCCAGGCGCCGCCGATCGACGAGCGCATCGACCGCCTGCTCCACCGCACGCGGCACCGGCCGCGCGATCGGATGTCCCTCACGTCCATGAGCGACGGCATGCGCCACGACCCTCCGCGCCTCGGCGTCACGCACGGCGACGCCGTTCGCGCGCAAGTGCGCGGCGAGGTCGTCCGGCAGCATTCCGAAGATGTGGCTCATCGCCCGGACTGCAACGCGCCGAGGAGTGCGTCCACTTCCGCTTCCGTCGTGGTGAAACCGCAGACGAAACGCACCGCGCCGTCACCGAACAGCGGCCAGTCGTAGAAGAGAAAGCCGCGCGCGCGCAGCCGCGCCAGCACGTCGGGGCCGAGGCGCGCAAACACGACGTTCGCATCGACCGGCTGCAGCACCTCGGTCATGCCGGCCGCGAGCCGCGCCGCCATCTCATTCGCCCGCCGCGCGTTGCGCAGCCAGAGATCGTCCGACAAGTACGCGTCGAATTGCGCGGAGAGGAAGCGCATCTTCGACGCGCGATGTCCGCCGCGATGCCAGCGCGTATTCATCTCCGCCGCGAGCGACTTGTCGAACATCACGATCATCTCGGCCGCCAGCGCGCCATTCTTCGTCGCGCCGAGCACCAGCACGTCGACGCCCGCGCGCCACGTCAGATCGGCCGGCGATGCGCCGCTCGCCACGACCGCGTTCGCGAAACGCGCGCCGTCCATGTGCACGCGGCAGCCGCGCTGATGCGCGACGTCGCACAGCACGCGCAGCTCGTCGACGCTGTACATCGTCCCCGCCTCGGTGGCCTGCGTCAGGCTGACGCACGCGGGCGTGGCGGTGCGTCCTTCGTTCGCGATTTTGTCGATGGCGGTGGCGAGCGAGTCGCGATCGAGTTTTCCGTTCGCGCCGGCGATCGGAAACAGTTTCGCGCCGCCGCTGAAGAACTCCGGCGCCCCCATTTCATCGCGATGAATGTGTGCGTCCTCGTGGCAGAACACGCCGCCCCACGGTGGCGTGAGCGCGGCCACGGAAAGCGCGTTGCCGGCCGTGCCGGTCAGCACCGGCAGCACCTCGCAATCGGTCTCGAAAATGCCGCGCAGGCGATCGCGTACGCGCGCCGTCAGTGGATCCTGTCCGTACGACGTGAACGTGCCGCTGTTGATGCGCGCCATCGCCTCGAGGATCTCGGCCGAGGCGCCGTGCGTGTTGTCGGATCGAAAGTCATTCACGCCGCGGTGATATCACGACTCGCTCTCTATACTCCGCGCGTGGTCCGCACCGCCGTCGAGGCCTTCATCGCGCTGCTCCTCTTCGGCTGCATTCCGGTGGTGGTGCGCTCGATCGCCGCGAACCCGTACACCATCGGCATCTTCAGACTGACCGTCGCAACGACCATCGTCGCAATGGTGCTCGCGCTGCGCGGCGAATTGCGGCGCATGCCGCGGCGCGACGTGGCGCGACTCGCCGCGATCGGCTTCCTCTTCTTCGCGCACTGGATCACGCTCTTCTTCGCCATCAAGGCCTCGTCCGCGTCGATTGCAGCGATCGGACAATCGACGTATGGCGTCCATCTGCTGCTCCTCGCGCGACGCAATTCGACGCGCGGCGATTTCGTGGCGGTGCTGCTCGCCGCCATTGGCGCGGCGCTGATCGTCCCCGACTTCACGCTGTCGAATGACGTCGCCCTCGGCATGCTGCTGGCGACCATCAGCGCGTTCTTCTACGCCACGCTGCCACTGCTGCATCAACGCTGGTCGCACATCGCCACGCCGATGCGCACGCTCGGGCAGTTCGGTTTCGCGCTCGCGTTTTTCCTGCTCTTCATCACGAAAACCGAATGGACGCTGCGCGCGCGCGACTGGGCGGGGCTGCTGTTTCTGGCGATCGGGGTGACGTTGATCGCGCACACGCTGTGGGTCCGCGTGACGACGAAGATCGCGCCGTCGCTGACGAGCATCATCTATTACGGGCAGATCCCGATCGCTGTGGCCCTCGGCGTGCTGCTGCTCGATGAACCGCTCACCGCCCGCACGATCACCGGCGCCCTCTTGATCATCGGCGGCAGCGTGCTCGGACTCGCGCGGCGCATGCGTCAGCCGGCGTAAACCTCGTCCTGCTCGATGCGCGAGAGCACCCAGTCGAACGCGCCGGTGGAGAGCTTGCCGCCGCAGTAATCGCAGACGCCAGTCGCGCCGACCTGCACCGGCGCACCGCAGTTCGGGCAGCCGAGTTTCTGCGTGCCGCCGCTTCCCGTCTTCGAGCGAATGAACGTCCAGTACTCCGTCCACTGGCGCACGTTGCGGTTCGAGCCGGCCACCACGTTCTTCTGTTCGTCGACTGTGTAATCGCGTCCGTGCGCCCAGATGCGCACGGTGATCGCTTCATAAAACGCGTCGCTGTCGATCTTCACCGGCTCGACCCGCGTGACGGTGAAGCCGTCGACGATGTTGCGCAGCTTCTGCTTGCGATAGGCATCGATCCAGTAGCGGTGCATCTGGAAGAGGCTTTCGCTTTCGAGCGGGCGGACGCGCTCCCAATCGCGCGCGCTCCACGCGTTCTGCAGCTCGGTCGCAATCGTCACGACGCGCTGCTGGAACGCCGGCCAGTCGAACTGCGGATGCGCCTCGTCGAACTCCGCGCGCCGATCCAAAAAGTGCGGCTGATAGACGGTCGCACGCGAGGTCCCGAGCTCCGGCACGTTGCTGGTCAGCAGCGGCCCGCGCGTCTCACGATTGAGCAGCGTGATCGCGCGGACGAACCACTGAAACGCGCCGCTCTCGATCTTGACGCCGCAGTACTGGCAGGCGCCGTCGGTGCGCGTCTGCAGCGCGGCGCCACAGCGCGGGCAGTGATCGGCCTTCGCTTTTTCCGGCGGCGGCGAGAGGATGTCGCGCTCACGCTCGAGCAGCCACTGCTCGCTCACATACCAGCTCGACTCCCCCTGCGGCCCGACCTCGGTGTAGTTGCTTTCGTACACCACCGAGACCGTGACCTGCGACTGATCGAGCCCGCGCAGCGCGGCGATGCGGAACGAGCCGATCACGATCCCCTTCACGCCGCGCAGCTCGCCGCGATTGCGCGTGCGCAGCGCGGCGCGCGCACCGGTGCTGAGATACGGCGCGTAACGATCGAGCTCGCCCGTGCCGCGCGCGTGATGCGCCCGCGCATAGAGCGAGTAGCAGAAGTCGCTGAACGTGATCTCGGAGAAATTCGGATCGAAGCGGCGCAGCTCGTCGAGCCTGCGAGGCGGCGGCGCGCTGCTTCCGGTCGACGTCACCGCCAGCACTTCCGGCGAATTCCTCGACTTGAGCCACTTGATCAGAATGATGATGACGATGATGTCGACCGGGATGCCGATGACCGGGTATTCGAGCGTCAGCCAGAAGAGAAAGCGGAAGAGGTGGAACAGCAACTCCGCGCCGCCGCCGTCGCCATCGCCTCCGCCACTCGAGCCGCCACCCGAGAACGATTCGCCGCCGCCGACACGCGCGAATGCGCTCGTGGCCACGAGCAACGCGAGCAGGAGGAAGAGCGCGCGCCGCATCATTCGGTCACGAACAGTGGCACGTTGCTCAGCTCGTCCGTGTCTCCTTCATGCGATGGGAGGTGCTGCTCGAGCAGCGGCGTGAGCGCACGCACGACTTCGATGAGCGTCTCGGTGGTGGCGTGCTCGCGACGCGCCTGCTCCGCGATGCGATTCCACTCCAGCACCGGCAGCGCCTGCAGCACACCGCGATCGGCGAGCAGCTCGATGTGTCCTTCGAGCAGGGAGAGGTAGATCAGCACGCCGGTTTCGCGCAGCGTGTTCGCAACTCCGCGATCGTGAAATGCAGCGGCGGCGACGAGCCGCGTCTGCGCGAGCTGCTCCCGTTTCGTCGTGACGAGGTGCCGCACGGCGTCGCTTTTCCGCGAGATGAAGAGGCCGGCGATCCACGCCAGCACGACGTCGATGGCCACCCATCCCGCGGCAAAGTGCCACGGCGCAAAGAGCAGCACGAGCAATGCGACGAACGCGGCGATCGACGCGAACCGCGCGTCGGCATGTGCATACGATCCGGAGCGCGCCCGCACTTCGATCACCACTTCGGCCGACGAGCGCTGTTCGAGCTCTCGCACGCCCTCAGTCAGTACCGCGGTGACGGCAGGATCGAGTGTTTTCGCCATCTCTCTCTCAGTTCCACGACTCGCCGCATTCGCTGCAGCGCCAACGCCCCGACACCAGAAAGTAGATCGCGATCGCGATCACGCCGAGAAACGCCGCATCGCTCAACTCGATCGCGATCCCGACCGCCATGACCGTGCTCGCCACCACCGCGAACATCAGCAGCCGCGGCGTCCGCGAGATGTCCGGCGACCCGCACGCGGCACACGCCGTCGGATCTTCGAGATCCTCGAGCGGCTCGTCGAGATCGAGGTCGTTGGGGTCGGAGTCGCGTTCGTTCACGAGCGATACGGTATCTCGGGATTGAGGATTGAGGATTGAGGATTGAGGATTGTCGCGCTCTCCTCCTACATCCTCAATCCTTAATCCTCAATCCCGGCGAGCCGATACAACACCGCGTTCCCCACCTTCCCCACCACCCCCCACTCGCCCGGCACGAGCGCCTTCACAGGCCCGACTTCGAATGGCTCGAGCAACGCAAACATCGCGCGATTCTGCCTCGCTGCGTGCGCGCGAATCGCCGCGAACTGCGCCGCGTCGATCGTGTCGTAGCGCAGTGAGAAACGACGGGCGTCGTGAAACAGCGAGCCACTGTGCTGCATCGACACCACGATCGCGTCGCGCGGCACCTGCTCTCGGACGAGGGCCGCGGCCTGTTCGTAACTGCGCTCGCCTTGTGCGAATGAGAGCACGTCGAATTCGCGGCCGGCGCGCACTTCGAAGATTGCGATGATCGCGAAGACGATCAGCGGCAATGCACGTGCGCGTTCGGGAGTGTGCGCGCTGGCGAATCCGGCGCCGAGGAGCAGCAGCGCGGGGATGGCGGGGAGGAGAAAGCGCGTGTACCACCACGTCTCATACGGGCCATAGAAACAGTAGAAGAGGAAGAACGCGCCGAACCAGCTCGCCAGTGCGATGCGGGTGTGGCGCGAGGTCCAGTTCGACAGCGCGCCGCCGAGCGAGAGCGGAAAGACGAGCGGCGTCAGCAGCGCGGCCAGCCAGTACGCGTAATGCACGAAATGCGAGGGAAAGTGGCCGAACAGCAGCTCGATCGAGCCATAGCCGCTGCGCAGCGGTGAGCCGTACCACGCGTTCGAAATCGCCGCCTGCGCGATCGCGAACGGCAGTCCGCCGAGGCCGAACGCGATCAGAGCGCGCCAGCGGAGGCCGAGGAGGAGGACGAGCGCGGGCAGGAGCAAGAGGTGCGTCGGACGGACCAGCACCCCGATCCCGAACGCCGCCCCCGCCGCCGCCGCGAATCCGATTCGATCGCCCGCTCGGCGCGCGCACCAGACGCCGAGGAGCGTCCAGAACGTCGCCACGACATCGCTCATCGGCTGCACCGCCTGGAACACGAAGATCGGACAGAGCGCGAGCACCGCCGACGCGACGATCGACCATTCGCGCGACACGCCGAGCTCGCGCGCGAGGAGATAGAGCAGCAGGATGCAGCCGATCGCCGCGAGCGGACTCACCAGCGCCTGCGCCGCTTCGCCTCCGATCGACGCGAACGCCGCCATGTGCACCGGCAGTCCCGGCGGATAACTCGGCACCATCGTCGTTCCGTCCGTTCCCGGCACGAAGCCGAGCGGGATGAACGCGCGATGCAGCTCGCGCGGCAATCCAAGCTCGCGCGGCAGGTCAATTGCCAGCGCGAGCGAGCCGCTTCGCCAGAGTCGCGATTGATTGAGATAGCCCGATGAATCGGCCCCGCCGGCCACTCCGCCGCGATGCGCGATCAACACCGCCGCGTAAGCGAGCAGCGTCGCGATTGCGAGTTGCGGCAGGGGGATGCGCGGTGCGATCCGCACCCGCCGCACGAGTGGCGAAACCGCCAGCAGCAGCACGCCGAGTGCGGTCAGGCGCAGGCCGAGATCGAACGAATTGGGGCGATAGCGGAAGCGCACTTTACGCGCGTCCGGCGGCACGAACGCGCCGACCGTCGCGCCGTTCACCGTCACCGCCGGAACCCGCTTCCCGTCCGCATACGCGCGCCAGCCGGGCCACCATTTGTGCTGCGAGACCGCGAGCCGCCACCGGTCATTCGCAACATGCCCTGCGACGCTGGCCGGGATGTGATCGACGGCGTGGTCCGCGGACACACGCACTTTTGCATCCGGCGGCGCGGCCGTGATCTTCGAGAGCTCCGCCGCGGGCAACCACCAGAAAGCGGACAACAGCGTGGCGGTGACGATCGCGGCCACCAGCGCCGCCAGTTTGCCGTTGTCGAGCTCTCCACGAACGGCGCGCCACGCCACCACCGCGAGCAGCAGCGGGAGCATCCCGGCGTCGAATCCGAGCATCGCGATCGCCCCGATGATTGAGAGCTGCAGCCACGTCGCGAGCCGCGGATCGCGCACGAACCGGTCGGTCGCAAACGCAACCGAGGCGATGCCGATCACGACCAGCAGCGCCTCGGGGAGACCGAGCCACGTCAGCGGATGAAACGGCGGCGCCTCCGCGACGAAGATCGGCGCGTCATCGCGCCAGAGGCTGAGGTCGACCACGGCGGGAGGATAGTGCGAGGCGAAGGCCGGAGGACAGGCAATCGTCCCCGTCTCACATTCTTGCTCCGCACGTCGTAGCGTCCCGTTCCTGTGGAGCGGCGGCCGCTTCGGCCGCCGAACGTCTCGCGAGAACCCGGCGGCC
>DASVRB010000738.1:0-4700 GCA_036388835.1 Thermoanaerobaculia bacterium
GGAAGCGCGCATCGACGCCTGGATTGCACGCCGTGCCCGAGCTGCCTGAGGTCGAGACCTACACCCGCTACTTCGCACGCCACGCGCTGGAACAAACGATCGCGCGGGTGGAGGTGCGCGACGAGCGGATCCTCGGCGCGATCCGCAAGGAAACGTTCGCGCGCAAGCTGAAGGGGAACGCGTTCACGAGCGCGCGCCGTCACGGCAAACATCTCTTCGCCGACGCCGGCAAGACGTGGCTGCATCTCCATTTCGGCATGACCGGCGATCTCGCGTACTCGCGCGATCGGGAAGGCGATCCGCGATTCGCGCGCGTCATCTTTCATTTCGACAACGGTGCGTGGCTGGCGTTCGAGGACATGCGTCTGTTCGGACTCGCGGAGCTGATCGCATCGCCGGACGACTACGTCGCGGAGCACAAGCTCGGCCCCGATCCGCTCGATCCGAAGTTCACGTTCGCGCGATTCGCCGCGCTGCTGGAACGCCGCCGCGGCGCAATCAAATCGCTCCTGATGACGCAGGAGATCCTGGCCGGCCTCGGCAACCTCTACGTCGACGAGACGCTCTACCAGACCTCCGTCCACCCACGTCGTGCAGTGGAAAAACTCACAAAACCCGAAGAAAAAGCGATCTTCACCACCATGCGCCGCATGCTCCGCGAAGCCATCGCCCGCCACCAACGCCACGCGGAGCTCCCGCCGTACTACCTCATCCACCACCGCGAAGAAGGAGAGCGCTGCCCCAAATGCGGCGGCACCATCCAGCGCGCGGTGGTGTTCGGCAGGACGACTTATTTTTGTGGGAAGCATCAGGGGTGACGCGCTGAGGTTGTCAGGTGTCAGTTGTCGGTTGTCTGTGGTGCGCCGCGCGGCGCCGTTCTCGCCTGCGGTCCACGAATGCGTTCCTCGAAGTCCAGAACTGCAGACAACTGACAACCGATAACCGACAACGGATCACTGACAACGCGGCGAGCCGCGCCCGCGGCGCAGCCGCGTTACAATTCCCCACTCATGCCCACCCGTTTCCACGAGCTCGCGCGACAGGTCGCGGATGTCATGCGCGGCAATGTATCGGTCGCGGCGCGGGCGGATGGGGCGGCGGTGGTGACGGCGGAGATGACGCCGCTCGGGCGTGCGATCCGGATCGTGCTCAGCGAATTGCGGAAGGAAGTTCCGTACGACAGTTGCTCGGTGCAGGAACTGCGCGGATCGCGCCTCACGATCATCGGCGGTGTTGGTTTCGCCGACCTCGACGTGATCCTCGGCGAGTCGTTCGACATCGACAACATCGACATCCCCAACGGGGAAGTGATCTATCGCCGCCGGCCGCTCCTCGTCGGGGACGCCGAGCAGTACCGCGCGTTTCGCCGCGGACTGCACGTCGGCGCCGGCATCCACTCCTGGCTCGGCGTCCCGATGATCGACGCCGACCGCATCGCCGGCATGATCGCGCTCGACAAAGCGGAGCCCGATTTCTACTCGCCCGCCCAGGCAGACATCGCGCTGTCGTACGCCAGTCTCATCGCTCGCGCCTGTCATGAGGCGAGCAGCAGCGACGCGCAGTCGTACGCGTAATTCAATCGCGCTCTCGCGCACGCCGGAACCACTCCCTCTCGTCATCCTGAGCGTCAGCGAAGGATCTCAAAATGCGACGGCCGTCGCCGCCGAGATCCTTCGCTAAAGCTCAGGATGACGATCGCACTACTCTCGCCGACTCGATCCTTCGCCGTACTCCTCGATCACCGGCACCCGCCCGCCGCCCAGCATTCGCAGCGCCGCGCGCATCACGTCCTTCTGCAACTGCACGTCGTGCGGTCTGCCGAGGGGGAAGCCGTGGGGAAACGGGACCAGGAGCGCGCGCGGTGGGCGCACTTTTTCGGCGACTTCGCGGAGCAGCATCACGCAGACGGTGGGGATGCCGCGGCGCTCGATTTCAGCGGCGATCAGGCTCACGGCCTGATTGCAAATCGGTCATATCGGGACGAGCAGCACCGCATCGACTGCATCGGTCGCAAGCGCATCCGCAACGCGCGGCGCGCTGTCGTTGATCAAACGTGACGGCGCGGTGATCGAGCCCATGAACGAAAAGTGCCGGTGATTGACCGCGCCGATCGTCCCTTCATCGGCGAGCTCGCACATGCGCTCGAGCGGAAACGCGACGTTCGCATCCGCGCGTACGCCGGCGTGATCGTACGAGGCACTGCGATGCGCATCGATCAGCGTCGCGGCGTCCGCAGCCGAGGAGATCTCCCGAAAACTCCAGTCGCCGCCTTTCACGTCGTTGTCGAAGCGCGGCTGCTCAGGCAGCACCAGGCCGGCCGTCGACACGAGCGCCACGTTCGCATCGCGCAGATCCTTCTGCAGCGAGGCTTGCGGAACGGGATGGATGCGCCGCCAGCGATAGGTCTTCAGGAACAGCCGCGTGGAGAGCGAAAGCTCGGAAATCTCGGCCACTCGAGAATCATAACGGGCTGTAACCGGAGCGTAATCTGACCCCCTTACTCTGGTCAGCAGAGGAGGAATCCACGTGAATCCGTTGCACCAACTTCGAGGCACTATCGAGTCTCTCAACTGCCACCAGCTCGAGCTGCAGAAACAGGAATTGCTGAGCCTGATCGAGGCGCTCGCGCCGACCAACGGCAACGGCCACAGCAGCCATCAGCGTCTGTCGCCGCGCGAGAACGAGGTGATGACCATGATCCTGGCGGGCCGCCGGCTCAAGGAAATCGCCGCGCATCTCGACATCAGCGTGAAGACCGTCACCACGCATCGTTCCCGTCTCCTCCGCAAGCTCGGCATCGAGGACAACCTCGGCCTCTATCGGTACGGCGTTCGTAACGGTCTGATCAATGTTTGATTGAGCCGCTTGCGATGCGTGACAGCCGCTGAGGTAGCATCGAGGCCATGCGCCTCATCGTCGGAACGAGCGGTTACAGCTACAAAGAATGGAAAGGCTCGTTTTATCCGGCCGATCTCCCGGCCGCGAAGATGTTGCCGTATTACGCCGAGCACTTCGGCACCGTCGAGATCAACAACACGTTCTACCGGATGCCGGAGGCGAAGACGCTGGAGAAGTGGGCCGGCGAAGTGCCGGACTCCTTCACGTTCGTGCTCAAGGCGCCGCAGCGGATCACCCATCAGAAGAAACTCGCCGCCGCCGAGGATGACGTGCGGCATTTCGTGGAAGTCGCGAACGTCCTCGGCCCGCGATTGGGGCCGCTGCTGTTCCAGCTTCCGCCGTATTTTCGAAAAGACGTCGAGCGCCTGCGCGCCTTCCTCGCGCAGATCCCGCGCGAGCGGCGAGTGGCCCTCGAAGTGCGCCACGACTCCTGGTACGACGACGAGGTTTACGACGCGCTGCGCGAGCACGACGCCGCGTTGTGCGCCGCCGATACCGATGAAGTGAGCGATCCCGATCGCCTGCTCGTTCCGACGTCGTCGTGGGGCTACCTCCGCCTCCGCCGCACCGAATACTCGGACGAACAACTCGCCGCCTGGCGCGGCCGCATCGACGCGCAGCAATGGTCCGACGGCTACGTCTTCTTCAAGCACGAAGACGAGGGGAAAGGGCCGGCCTTCGCGAAGAGGTTTCTCGCGGCCGCGCAATGAACGAGCGCATCTACCGGCCGCTGATCCCATCGCTGATCGGCGTGGCAACGTTCGCGGTATATGCGTACCTGGCCACGCTTCATCCATTCGGCACGTACGGCACCGAGACCGACTTTTACCTCTACTTCGCGCCGGACGCGGAGCGCATTACGCGCGGTGAATTTCCGCAGAGCACCTTTCATGGACCTGGCTACGCGCTGCTGCTCGCCGGCGCGGCCGCCTTCACGAACGACCTTTTCATCGCCGCAAAGTCGATTGCCGTCGTTGCCGCGACCGCGGTCGTGCTGCTGACGTTCGTGCTCTTTGCGCGCGTCTTCTCGTACTGGACCGGTGTCGCGGCGTCGCTGCTGGTCGCTGTGGCCGGACGGCTGCCGGAGTACGCGATCAGCGCGACGACGGACGTGGTGTTTCTCGCGTTCTCACTCGCGGCGCTCGTGGCATTCACGTCGCGAGGGAGCGATCGACTGCGCATTGCGGGGGCCGCAATCTTCACTGGATTCGCCTACCTGACGCGCTACAACGCGATCTCGCTCGTCGCCGCGCTGCTGTTCGCGCTCGTGGTGCTCGATCTGTTCGAGCGTCCTCTCAAACCGCGCCTCGCGCTCGGAGCGGGATTCCTGCTCGTGTTCACGATCGTCATCGCGCCGTGGCTGATTGCGAACGCGCGGCACCGCGGCTCGCCGTTCTTCAACACGAACTATCTCAACGTAGGCAAGACCCTTCACCCGAGCGTGGCCGCCGGCTACGCGGGAGAGGACGGACTGCGCCGCGCGAGCGGCGTCTTTCATTCACTCGGCGACGTCGTTCGGTACGACCGCGGCGCGGCCGCCACGAATTACGTTCGCAACGTGATCGCGCACGTCACCACCACGTTCGGGCCGGCCGTAGCCGGGCCGGTCGTGCCATGGTTGGCGCTCCTCGGCGCGATGTTCGCGCTGTTCGCGATCCGGTGGCGCTCTTCACTCCTGCTGCTCGTGGCCGCCGCCACGCATTACCTGATCATCGGCCTCGTGCACTGGGAAGCGCGCTTTCATTTCTTCATGACCGTGCTGTTCGCCGGCTTCGCCGCGCATGCGCTCGCGTCGGTTTTCG
>DASVRB010000739.1:0-5090 GCA_036388835.1 Thermoanaerobaculia bacterium
GAGCCGGAACAGCCGCGCGAATCGGCGCGTCCGCCGCTGACGTATGTCGATGGCGACGACTCGGGGATGAACGAGCGCGCGGTCGAGCGTCTGCGCGAGGAACTGCAGGGCACGACCACGATTGCGCTCCGTGCGGGCGGCATGCAGGTCGAGATCATGCGCGCCCTGCGCGACGACGTCCCTGAACTGCAGTTCGAAGCGCACGCACCGGTGGTCGTCCGGTTCGACGGCTCGTTCGATCGGCTCGGCCGCGGCCTCAAGCGCCGCCACGCCGTGGCCACCGTCGAAAAAAACGGCCGCGTCGTCTTCCGCTACGAGCTCCCCGACGAGACCTACCGCGTCGGCATGACCCCCGCGGAGTCATTCGCCCGCGTGCTCGCAGAAGCGTTGCAGGAGTAGGGTTCGGGGCGGTTCTCTTGTTCGGCGATGATCGCTGCGCTGCGCTTTATTACGCCGTTATCCCGGACGTGAGCGGAACGGCCGCTTGCCGTTTCAGGAGGGGGATCCTTCGCCGTCTCCGCGGCTCAGGATGACAGCGGACGCACGCGCGTAAATGCGGCGCGTTCAACTCACAGTCGCGGCACCGGCCCGAGGGCGCGCAGTCAAACCGCAACTTGCACACGCTCGTACAGAGTTTCGGGCGCAACGTCAGCGCCATTGGGCCACACGATTGTTCCGAGCTCCGGATCTACACGTACCTGCTTGAAAAACTCGATGTTACGCAGCGGCTCGAACACTGGTCCCTTCAAGGAACGCGAAACGTCGACCTCACCGGAGGTGCCGTCCTGGAAGCGCAGCCACACTACGAAATCTCGGACGTATCGCACTTCGATGATGTCGTTCATCTCTACTCCAGCGGCTCGATCCGGTTTGGTTCTTTTCCTTCGGCAACAGCATGGTCCATGGCGATAACGATTCCGAAGAACCGGCTGATGTGCGGCATCGCCGCTCCATCTATGTTGGTCGTGCAGGGCGCCATCTTGCGCGCGTTCGGCCTACGTTCTCTACTCCCGCGGTTTCTCCTCCGCAAATGCCCGCGCGTTCTCGGCATCGAGCGGCTCGGCGAAGAGGTAGCCCTGCATTAAACGCACGCCGTATTTCTGCAGGACTTCGGCGACTTCATCGGTGTCGACGCCTTCGGCGATGACGTGGGCGTCAAAGTGGGCGGCGAGGTTGGCTACGGCTTCGATGACGGCCTGGCGATTCGGGTCGGTGTGGCAGGAGTCGACGAAATAGCGGTCGAGTTTCAGGAAATCGGGGCGGACGTCGAGGATCATTTTGAAATTCGACTGGCCGAGGCCGACGTCGTCGAGGGAAATGCGCATGCCGGTGTTGCGCAGGCGGTCGAGGGCGGCGGCGAAGCCGAGGCTGTCCCAGGGCGGGGCGTGCTCGACGATTTCGACCGTGAGTTGCTCGCAGGTGATGCCGTTCGCGCTCGCGGCCTCACAGACAAAGTCGGGAAAGTCGTGGTCGCGTCCGAGCGTCGAGGCGTGCACGTTGATGGTGAAGCGGAGCGATGGATCGCCGCTCAATGCGGCGCGCGGTGCGGAGGCCAGTGCCGCGGCCACGCAGGCACGGTCGACGAGCGTTTCTTCGCGCTTCAGGCGGACGTACTCGAACATCACTTTCGCCGATTCGAAGTTCGTCCCTTTCGGACCGCGGGAGAGGCATTCGAAGCCGGCCAGTCGCGTCGCGCCGTCGACGTGCATGATCGGCTGATAGAGCGAGGTGATGCCGCCCGGCTCGAGGATGCGGTTGAGGGCGCGATGCTCTCGCATCACTGTTCGAGGAGCGTGCGGGCGATGCTGGCGATTTCCATCATCGCTTTCGGCTTGTGGAGGAACGCGTCGGCGCCGCGGTTGTACGACTCGCGCTCGATTTCGGGCGTGCCGAATGCGCTCAGCAGAATCACGCGCGTATTCGCGTAACGTTTGTGGACGTCCGAAACGATCTGCAGCCCTTCGACGCCACCGATGCCGGTCAGGCGGAGGTCGGCGATGACGAGATCGTATTGATAGGTGGCGAGCAGCGCCTGTGCTTCTTCGAGCTCGTACGCGGAGTCGACCGAATAGCCGAGGCCTTCGAAATAGCGGCGCATGGCAAGGACGATCAGGTCCTCGTCATCGACGATGAGGATGCGCTCCGGTGCGTCAGGATTTCGGGCGATATGCAGGTAAGCGGACGAGGACAACCGCCCCTCCTTTCGGGCCGTTCGTTGCAGCCACGGTGCCACCATGCTCATCCACGATCCGCTGCACGATCGAGAGGCCGAGGCCCGTTCCGCCGCGCCGTCGCGTGAAGAATGGCTGGAAGACGCGCGTCAGCTCGTCGGGCTTGAAGCCGGGACCCTGATCGCGCACTGCAATCTCGATATCGGCGCCGCTGCGTTGCGCGTCGACCGTGATCACATCGCCTCGTTCCGAATGCTGCACGGCATTGAGGAGGAGGTTTTCGAAGACCAGCGCGAGACGCAACTGGTCCATGAGGATCGTCTGCGCGGCCTCGTCGAGGTTCGCCTCGATCGACACACCGTTGCCGAGGGCGAGCGGCTGGGCGGCGAAGATCGCCTGCGACACGACCGTGTGCAGCTCGCCCGGCACGAGCTCGGTGCTCCAGGTGCGGCCGAACGAGAGGAGGTTTTCGGTGAGGCTCTGCAGGCGCGCGATCCATTTGCGCAGCGCGGCGGTGAGCTCGAGCGATTCGGCGTTGTGACTCAGCTCCTGATCGAGCACGTCGAGCGTGACCGACATCCCAAAAAGCGGATTTTTCACCTCGTGCGCCACGCCGGCCACCAGCTCGCCGAGGGCCGCGAGCTGCTCGCCGCGTCGGACCGACTCCTGAAGGCGCAGCAGCTCCGTCGTATCGCGCATCACCACCACGACGCGGTTCTCCTCGCCCGCGGCGGTGAGCGGACTTGCGGAGACGTCCCAACGCTTCTCCCCTGCCGCGATCTCGGCGGTGCAGGTCATGCCGCTGTCGTGGACGGCGGTGACGATGTCGCGCAGGGTCAGCCACGGCTCCCCTTCTCCCAGCGACAACAGCGAACGCCCGAGCACCTGATCGAAGGTGAGGCCGGCCATTTCGTGTGCGGTGCGATTGAGGCGGACCACGCAGCCGTCGGTGTCGACGAGGAGGATCGGCATGCTGATCGAGTCGACGGTGGAGAGCCATTCGGCGCCTTTGCGCGCGATCTGTTCGAGAAGGTTGCGCCGCTCGATGAGGCGGCCGAGGGCGGCGCCGGTGCGGGCGAGCATCCGGCGGGTCTGCTCGTTCACCGGACGGATGGCGTGCGTGAAGAGCTCGAGCACGCCGATGATCCGGTGCTCGTCGACGAGCGGCGCGGCGATGACGGAATGCAGTCCTGCCGCGGCGGCGAGCGCGGCGCGGCCGCGGGTGCTTTCGTCGAGCATGTCGGCGATCCAGACCACTTCGCCGGTCTCCCACGCGCGGCCGGGCGGACCTTCGCCGCGGTGCAGGACGAGATTGGCGATGCGCGGCGCGAGCTTCTCGCGCGAGGCCTGCGACTCGAACCACATTGCGCCGGCACGAAGCTCGTCGCCTTCGATGCGCCAGAGCGTGGCGGCGTCCCAATGATCGGTGGCGCAGAGAAACTCGAGGGTCTTGGTCAGCAGCTCGTCGAGCGGATCGCTCGAGGCGAAAAGGTGCAGCAGCGCGAGCTCGACTCCGGCGCCGGGGCTGTCGTTCTCGACCGGCAGCAGGCGCGCCGAGAAGGCGACGCCGCCCGCCTCGATCGGGCGCGCTTGAACGGTGTACGTCCGCTCGACGCCGGCCGCGATCGCGCGCACATTGGTCATGATGGAGCGGCCCGAAAGCGCGCGGCGCTGGAGGTCGGCGAGCTGCGGAGCGCCTCCCTCCAGCACCGCACCGGCGGCAGGTGCGCGGCCGGTCAGCTCGATCCACCACCGCTGAAACGCGGAGTTGCAGGTGACGACCGCTCCACCGTTGTCGACGAGCCACATCGGGTCGGGAGAGAGGTCGGCCAGCGCGTCGAGCATGGCCCGGTGAACGAGCTGCGGTTGCGTGCGCAGCTCGTGGTCTGCCGTCATGGATGGGTGCGCCTTCACGAGCCGTGCCTCGGCGGTGCGGAATTTGAATGCAGCGTCCGCCAAAGTCCGATTCAGTTCCACCCGGAGGTCACCGCGTGATTCGTGTCGTCACTGTGGCAGTGTCGTTGTTGTTCGCCGGTGTGCTCGCCGGCCAGACCCTGGAGCGCGGCAAGGAGCATTACCGCGCCGGGCGCTATGTCGATGCGATCGAAGATCTGCGCGCGTCCGCGGCCGCGGCGCTGACGCCCGAGGCGCGGCAGGCGTACGTCGCCACCGGGAAACTCGACACGCTGATCGAGCTCGAAGAGTCGCTGGTCTACCTCGCCCTCGCCTACGACCGCATCGGTCGCGAGGCGGAGGCGCGCGACGCGGTGACGCGGCTGCTGAACGCGGAGCGGATCAAGCCGACGTACGCATCGCTGCAACTCACCAGCGACGCCGCGGGATTCGAGGCGCTCGCAGAACGTCTGGTGCCGTCGATCCCGCTCACTCAGAACGCGAAATTGAAGACGACGCCCGGCGGCATCGTCGTGCAGCCGACGCTCGCGCAGCAACGCGCGGAGATGATGAATCTGATCGAGGAGCGTGTGGCCGCCGCGCGCGCCGAGATCGAGAAGAGCGCGAACGAGCGCGTGGCCGCGGCACAGCGCGAGGCGGAGGCACGCGTGGAACAGGAGCGCGCCGCCGCGCTCAAACGGGCGGACGAGCGGGTGGCGGCGGAGACCGCGGCCGCGCAGAAAACAGCGGAGGAGCGGATCGCCGCGGCGCGTGCGGACGCGATGAAGAGCGTCGAAGTTCGCATTGAAGAAGCGCGCGCTGCTGCCGAAAAACGAGCGCAGGAGCTGATCGCCGCAGAACGTGCGCGCACCGACAGCGACACCGCGGCGCGCATTGCCGCGGTCCGCGCGGAGGCGGACAAGATCGCGGAGCAGAAGATTGCATCCGAGCGTACGGCCATGCAGCGGGCATCCGAGGAGCGGGTGGCCTCCGAGCGCGCCGCGGCGGAGAAACGCGCACAGGAGC
>DASVRB010000740.1:0-14067 GCA_036388835.1 Thermoanaerobaculia bacterium
GACCACGACGTCGAGACGCCGGTCGAGTGCGACCGCGCGGCGCACGACCGCCTCCAGCTCGACCGCGCGCAGGGTCGGTTCGGGGAGGCGCGCGAGCTCGGAGTAGCCGGAGAGGAAGCGCGCCAGCGAATCGGCGCGGCGGCCGATCACCGTCAGTCCGCGATTGAGACTCGCGTGCAGCGGCGTGTCGAGCTTCGACGCCGCGAGTGCTTCCTCGAGCGAGCCGGCGATCGATTTGATTGGAGCGAGCGAGTTGTTCAGCTCATGCCCCAGCACGCGCACCACGCGCTGCCACGCGCGGATCTCCTCCTGCCGCAGCGCGCGGCTGATGTCCGCCACCACCAGCAGCCGATGCGACGCACCTTCGCGGCGGAACGTCGAGACGCGCACATTCCAGCGTCCCGTGCCGCCGCCGAAGCGCCGCTCGATCGTGCTCCCTTCCGACCGCGCCACCGCATTGTCGGAGTCGAGCAGATCGTCGAGTCCGATCTCCGCGGCAGTCTTGCCGTGCAGCGTTTCGGCCGGCATCGCCAGCAGCCGTTCCGCCGCGCGATTCACCAGCTCCACGCGCGATTCGGAGTCGAACGCGAAGATCGCCGCGTCGACCTCCGCGATCACCGCGCGCACCAGCGCCGCCGCTTCGATCGCGGCCAGGTGACGGTTGCGCATCGTCTCGCTCAGTTCGTTCAGCTCCAGCATCACGTCGCCGAAGATCGCGCCGTTCGCCGCTTCGCGCGCACGGATCGAATAGTCCTCCTCGCGCACCGCGCTGATGATGTTCACGAGCGTGCGCAGCGGATAGACGATCACGTCGCGCAGCGCGATCGTGGCGATGCCGAGCGTTGCGCCGATCAGCAGCGCAACCGTCCAGGTGACCACGTCCGGATAATCGCCCGCCCACACCAGCAGCACCGACGTGACGCAGAGCGGCACGATCGCGAGCAGCGTCGTGGCGATGATTCGCCGCTCGTACGAAAGCAGCGTGCTGCGACGCCCTGTTCTCCGTTCTCCGTTCACGTCAGAGCGAGTATCGCTGGATGCGGCGGTAGAGCGCACTCCTGCTCAGGCCGAGGAGATCGGCGGCGCGGCTGACGTTGCCGTCGAAACGCGCCAGCGCCTTGCGGATCAGCAGCACCTCGACGTCCTCGATGCTCATCTCTTCGATGCTGTTCTGCGCCGGCGTCTCCAGCGCGAGATCGGCGCGCGTGATCAGCGTCGCGTTGCTCATCAGCACCGCGCGCTCGACCGCATGTTCGAGCTCGCGCACGTTGCCGCTCCACGGATGCTGCAGCATCGCCCGCACCGCCGCAGGATCGAAGCCGGTGACGTCTTTGCGATAGCGGCGGCCGAAGCGCGCCAGGAACTGCGAGGCGAGGGGAGGGATGTCTTCGCGCCGCTCGCGCAGCGGCGGAATGGTGATCTGCACGGTGTTCAGACGAAACAGCAGATCCTGGCGAAAACGCGCCCCCTGCACTTCCTGTTCGAGCGGCGCGTTGGTCGCCGAGATCAGCCGCACGTCCGCACGCCGCGTCTGTGAGGAGCCGACGCGCTCGAACTCGCCGTTCTCGATGACGCGCAGCAATTTCGCCTGCTGCGCGAGGCCGATGTTCGCGATCTCGTCGAGGAAGAGCGTGCCGCCGTCGGCGAGCTCGAAGCGGCCCATCCGGTCCTGCCGCGCATCGGTGAATGCACCTTTGACGTGGCCGAACAATTCGCTTTCAAAAAGGCTGTCGGAGAGGCCGCCGATGTTGACCGAGATGATCGGTTTCGCTGCGCGCCGCGAGGCCGCATGCAGCGCCCGCGCGACGAGGCCCTTGCCGGTGCCGTTCTCGCCGCGCACCAGCACGTTCGCATCGGACGGCGCGACGCGCTGCACGATCTCGAGCACGCGTTTCATGGCCGGCGATTCGGCGACGAGTGGAACGACGCCGTCGGCGCGCAAAATCGAGTTTTCGTTCTCGAGCCGCTGCGAGCGCCGCAATGCGCGTCCGAGCTCGATCTGATTGCGGATGATGCTGCGGAGGCGCGCGTTGTCCCACGGTTTCTGGACGAAGTCGCGCGCCCCTTTCTGCATCGCCTCGACCACGAGCTGGATGGAGGCCCACGCGGTCATGACCACGACCGGCAACGTCTGATCGTACGCGTGCAACTGTTCGAGCAGATCGAGCCCCTCGGTGCCGGAGCTCGTGTCGCGCGTGTAGTTCATGTCCATCAGCACGAGGTCGAACTGTCTCGCACCGACCTGCCGGATCACCTCGGACGGTGATCCGGCTTGAATGACTTCCGTCCCGTCGCCGTCCAGCAGCAGCGCGAGCGCCTCGAGCACGTCGGGCTGATCGTCGGCGATGAGAATCGTGGCGTTCAGAGTCGTCTCCTCATTCCGGCCGCAACGCGATCATCGGATGCACCTGCGTCGCGCGCCGCGCCGGCAGATAGCTCGCCAGCAGCGCGATCACGGTGAGCGCCAGTGCGACCGCGGCGAACACGATTGGGTCCGAAGCTTCGACGCCGTACAGCAGCGACGCGAGCACGCGCGTGGCCGGCAGCGCGATCCCGATTCCGACGAGCACGCCGAGGACCGCGACCTTGAGGCCGTCGCGAACGACGAGCCGCAGCACGTCGCGCGGCTCGGCCCCGAGCGCCATGCGAATGCCCATCTCATGCGTGCGTTGCGTGACCGAATACGACAGCACGCCGTAAATGCCGACCGAGGCGAGGAGCAGTCCGAGTGCGGCGAAGAGCGCGACCATGGTTGCGTTGAAGCGAGGGCGCGCAATCGTACCGCTGACCAGCTCTTCGAGAGTTTTCACGTCGCTGATCGGAATGCGCGCATCAGCTTTGCGGATGATCCCGCTGACAGCCGGTACGAGCGACAGCGGCTCGACCGTCGAAGCGATGCTCAGCGTGAACTGCTGGTTCGGATCCCAGTAATGATTGAAGTAGATGGCCGGCGCGGCCGGCATGTCCAACCCCTCGGCGCGGATGTCCGAGACCACTCCGACGATCTCCGCCTTGATTGGCTGGAACCATTCGAAGACGAGGCGGCGGCCGATCGGGTTCTTGTCGTTGAACAAGTCGCGCGCCATCGCTTCATTGATGACGACCTCCGTGCGTTCGGGCGACGTCGCGCGGTAGTCGAGCATCCGTCCCGTTTTCAACCGCATACCGAGCGATTGGAAGTGCTCGCCGGCAATCGCGCGAATGTCGCTCGGCTGCTCGTGTCCTTCCACGACCGGCTGACCTTCCACGCGCACGGTGTCGCGGCTGAGCGAGCCGGTGAACGGCATGTGCAGGCTGATGATCGCGCCGACGTTCTTCACCCCCGGCAGCTTCCGGATCTGATCGAGGATCGTGTTGAGGCGCACCACGCGCTGCTCGGGTGTCTGGTTCGGATCCGGCAGCACGACGCGCATCGTCAGCACGTTGTCGCGCTCGACGCCGGAGCTGACCGCTTCCAGTCTTGCGAAGCTCTTCATCAGCAGACCTGCACCGATGAGGAGCACGGTTGCCAGCGCCACCTCCGCGACGACGAGCACGTCGCGGAACATCCGTCCGCGGCGATCGGATGACGCGCCGCGGCTCGATGATTTGAGGCCGGTCTGCAGATCGGTGCGCGTTCCTTCGAGAGCCGGTGCGAGTCCGAAGAGCACGCCTGTTGCGAGCGTGAGCACGGCCGCAATCGCCAGCACGGTGCCGTCGATGGCGATCTCGTTCGTACGCGGCACCATCGCCGATTCCGGCGTGAAGCGCACCAGCACCATCGTCGCCCAGCCGGCGATGACGATGCCGACGATGCCGGCGATGACGGCGAGGACGACGCTCTCGGTGAGAAGCTGGCGGACGAGCTGTCCACGTGACGCACCGAGGGCGGAGCGCACGGCCATCTCTTTCGTACGCGAGGTGGCGCGGCTGAGAAGGAGGTTGGCGATGTTGACGCAGGCGATCAGCAACAGCACCCCGACCGCGGCCATCACGATCAGCAGCGCGCGCCGCACGTTGCCGACCACGTGCTCGTGCACCGGTTTGAGCTCGCTGTACATGTCTCTGTTCCAGCGCGGGAACTCCTGCGCGAGCCGGGTGTGCACCACCTTCAATGCCGCGTCGGCCTGCTCGATGGTCACGCCCGGTGCGAGGCGTGCGAGGACCTGCAGATAACGCCCGCGGTTCTGCCCCTCGGCCGTCGGGACGTTGTATGCGACCCACAGATGTGCGCGGCTGTTCGGCACGAAGAAGTCCGGCGGCATTACGCCGATGATCACCACGCTGTCGCCTTCGAGCTGTACGCGCTTGCCGATGACTTTGCGGTCGCCGCCGAACTTGCTCTTCCAGAACGAGTGCGAGAGCACGATCTGATCGGCGGGCCCTCCCTCGATGTCGGCGCGCGTGATCACGCGGCCGAGGTACGGCTTCGCGCCGAGCGTCTCGAACAGGCCCGCCGAGGCGAGACCGGCGCGGATCAGGGCCGGCTCGCCGTGACCGGTGAGGTTCGCTTCCCAGTCGAACGTCGCGCCCGACGAGGCGAAGAGCTTCGTCTGCTTCGCCCATTCGTTGTAGTTCGCGGGTGAGGTGTAGGTGTAGCGGTTCTCGCCGCCCTTCTCGAGCTCGCCGATGTAGACGACGCGATCGGGCTCGTGCATCGGCAGCGGCCGCAACAGCACGCCGTTCACGACGCTGAAGATCGCGGTCGTTGCACCGATCCCGAGCGCGAGCGTCAGGATGGCGACCAGTGCGAAGCCGGGATTCGTGCGGAGCGAGTGAAAGGCGTAGCGGATATCTTTCCAGAGCAGTTCCATGGATTCTCCCTGCCGGCCGCAGGACATTTCGGCTCGGCGCGGCACTCCGTAAGGGCAACGGAACTGCCATGGCCGCCAAGCGCCGTTCTGCCTTTATTCTCAGAAGCTTAGGACTGATTCGCGTATCGGCGCCTGTTCGCCCGTGGGATTGATCGTCCCACAAACGAACAGTGGCCAATCCGCCCGCCCGCGACTCAATCCCGTCATCCTGAGCGTCAGCGAAGGATCTCAAAATGCGAGGGCCGTCGCGGCTGAGATCCTTCGCTGACGCTCAGGATGACGGGGGAGGGGACGCAATGCGTGAGATCACACCTGCTCCTCCCACCATCTCCTACAATGCCCCTTCACCTAAAACTGGAGGCAACTCGATGACCCGACGCTCGGCTGCGGTACTCCTTTCACTCTTGTTCACAGCCACTCTCTTCGCGATCGACGCGCCGCGCCTCGACTCCGTGGAGCCGTTCCGGCTCAAAGTGCAGCCGTCCGGCTGGGCTTCGATCACGGTCAATGGCTACTTCCCCACCATTGGGGGCCATCCGAACATGGATCAGTACGAGCACTGGTTCGTCCGCCGCGACGGCGGAGCGTGGCAGTTGTGCACGAGAGGCTCGAGCACCTGCCGCACCGCCGGCTGGTCCGGCAGCACTCAGACTCTCGAATTGAACGCGGCCCATTGGCTCACCAGCCCCGGCACCCTGGAGATCCGGATGAACGAGGGGCTGAGCGAAGACGGCAATTCATCCTGGCCGTTCTCGAATGTCGCGAGGTGCCGGTGCTCGCGGCGTTCGGCGCGCCGCCGATGGTCGTCTCGATGTCGAAGAAAGAGTTTGTTTCCGGCGGTCCGGAAGGCGAGTTCGTGTTCCGCATCGCGGCCAACAACTTCGATCCCGAATCGACGGTGGTGGTATTCCGCGGCGACACGGTGGTCCGGCCGATCCGCATCATCGATGGATCGGTCATCGAAGTCGCGGTCCCGCCGAACTATCGCAATGGAGATGGCGAGCTGTCGCTGCAACTGCGGACGAACTCGGGCGGCTACTCGGCCAATCAGTTCTTCAAGGTGCTGAAGAACACGAGACAGATCGCCGGCACCGCGGGCATCCGTCCCATTGAGATGAAGCCGCGGGTGATGGCGCCGGTCGCGCCGGCGGGCATCACTCCGTTGAAAATCTCACCGAACGTTGCGCTCGCGAACCGCGTCCGCAAAGCGATTGTCGAGAAACTCGGCGCCGAGGCGGCCGGGGCGATCGCCGTCAGCGCGAACGCCGGCGTCGTGACGCTCACCGGTACCGCAGCGTCGGCCGATCTCCGCGCCGCCGCCGAAGCTGCCACCGCCAGCACCGCGGGCGTGAAGCAGGTCGTGAACGAGATCGGCGTCCGCTGAATCTTTGGGGAGGACATGCGTCGATGACGTGAACAGGAGAGGAAATGACGATTACGGAAACGAACGCCACGATGTCGGCCGCCGAGATCATTGAACTGTCGAAGCGCCACACGATTTTCTCCTGGTCCGCACAAGGCGCGCTCAATCCGATTCCGATGGTCCGCGGCGAAGGGATTTATTTCTGGGATGCGGACGGCAAGCGCTACATCGACATGAATTCACAGTTGATGTGCGTGAACATCGGCCACGGAAATCGCCGGGTGATCGACGCGATCAAACGTCAGGCGGAGGAGCTGGCGTATGCCGGTCCCGGTATGGCCACCCCGATCCGCGCGCGCTTCGGCGAGATGCTCGCGAAACTGACTCCCGGCGATCTGGATCATTTCTTTTTCACCCTCGGCGGCGCAGAAGCGAACGAAAACGCCATTCGCATCGCGCGCATGGTCACGGGCCGCCAGAAGATCATGGTCCGCTACCGTTCGTATCACGGCGCCACGCTCGGCGCGATCAGTTTGACCGGCGATCCGCGCCGCTGGGCCAATGAGCCGGGATTACCCGGCGTGATCCGGTTCTTCGATCCCTACAAATACCGCAGTCATCTCTATCGTGACGGCGATACCGACGAGGAATTCACGCGCCGCTGCCTCGAGGAGCTGGAGGAAACGATCCAGTACGAAGGCGGCCATACCATCGCCGCGATTTTCGTCGAGACGATTACAGGCACCAACGGCCTGATCATCCCGCCCGACGGCTATATGCAGGGCCTGCGGGCGATCTGCGATCGGCACGGGATTCTGCTGGTCTGTGACGAAGTGATGTGCGGCCTCGGGCGCACGGGGACGTGGTTCGGTGTCGATCACTGGAACGTGATTCCGGACATCATCACGATGGCCAAGGGCCTCACCTCGGCGTACCTGCCGCTCGGCGCAGTGGCGGTCAGTAAGCGCATTGCGGCGCATTTCGACAAGAACGTTTATTACGGCGGCCTCACATACAACGCGCACCCGATGAGTCTCGCGGCGGCAGAAGCCTGCCTGCAGGTGATGATCGACGACGACATGGTCGCGCACACGCGGCGCATGGGCGCGGTCATGACCGAGCTGCATCACGAAATGAAGCGCAAACACCCCTCCGTCGGCGACGTCCGCTCGATCGGCCTCTTCGGCGTCCTCGAGCTCGTCCGCAATCGCGAGACCCGCGAGCCGATGGCCCCCTTCAACGGCACCAGCCCCGAAATGCAGCGCCTCGCCGCCTTCCTCCGCGAACAAGGCATGTACGCCTTCATCAACTGGAACAACCTCTTCACCAACCCCCCGCTCTGCATCACAGAACAGGAACTCCGCGAGTCGTTCGAGATCATCGATAAGGCATTGAAGATCACGGACGCGGGAGTGACCCACGCGTCATCCTGAGCCGGCACGGCCGGCGGCGCTTGTCGGCCAGCCTCGGGCGCGCTGTACTACGTTTGCCGCCCTTGATGAGTTCAATGACATCGTCGATGTCATTAGAAGCGTCAGCGAAGGATCTCAAAAATGCGACGGCCGTCGCATTTTGAGATCCTTCGCTACGCTCAGGATGACGGGAGAGAGAATTCGCTCCACTAGAACGACGCGTTTACTGCGTCACCAACCGCCCATACTTCCGCAACACCTCGCGCAACCGATCGTGCGGCAACGCATGCACCGTATTTCCATCAATCCCCTTCATCGTCTCCGCCGCGACCAGCGCGTTCACGATCGCCTCCTCGGTCGCATCGACCGTGGCGGTGAAAAGAGGGCTGATGCGCTCGTTCGGAAGCATCTCCACCCGCGCGATGCCTTCAACCTTCGAATTCTCGGCATTGGCGGTGGAGAAGGCGATGAAGAGGTCGCCGGAGGTGTTCTCGCCGCGGCCGCCGACTACGCCAACGCCCAGTCCGGCCCGGCGAGCGATGCGCTTCAATTGGTGGGGGAGGAGCGGCGCGTCTGTGGCGACGACCACAATGATGGAGCCGGTTCCATCTTCAGGAGCGCCTTTGGTCGGCAGTAGATCGGCGATCTCGCGGCCGACCGGCACTCCTGCGATGTGCAGCAATTCACGTCGGCCGTAATTCGCCTGCACCAGGACGCCGACGGTGTAGCCGCCGTCTTCCGGCTTCAAGACGCGCGAAGAGGTGCCAATTCCTCCTTTGAAGCGGTGGGTGATCATGCCGGTCCCACCGCCGACGTTTCCCTCGGCCACAGGGCCGCCGCTCGTATGGTCGAGCACCTGAAAGACGTGCTCTTTCTTCACATGAAAGCCGTTGATGTCGTTGAGGAAACCGTCCCACGTCTCGGTGACCAGCGGCAGGCTGAAATCTCCTGAATATCCTTCTGCCGTTCCGCGGTTCGCATTCCATTCGATCACCGCGTCGCGGACGGTGCCGACACTGTGGGTATTGGTAATGAGAATCGGCGTGCCGAGGTGGCCTGACTCTTCGACCCAGGCCGCGCCGGTCATCTCGCCGTTGCCATTGAGCGCCGTCCAGGCGGCGAATACCCGCTCGCCGACATTCTTGCCGCGCGGCATGATTGCGGTGACGCCGGTGCGCACCGGACCTTTGCCGCGCACCAGCTTGCCGCTGCCGCTGTTGAGCGTCACGTGACCGACTTCCACTCCTGCCACGTCGGTGATCGCATTGTACGGACCGGGTGTGCCGTTGAACGGCACACCGAGCGCGCGCGCACGCGGCTTCTGCGATTGTTGTTGCGATTGCTGTGCGCCTGTCGTCATTGCAGCCATCAACGCGAATGTCAGTGCCGCTTTTCTCACGACATCCAATTGACACCTGCCTCCCGGTTCCATTTCGTCGTCATCTTCTTCGACTTGGTCCAGAACTCGATCGAGCTGTGGCCGGTAATGTCGCCGACGCCGAATTTCGACTCGTTCCAGCCGCCGAAACCAAACGGCTCGCGCGGGACCGGCACGCCGACGTTCACGCCGACCATGCCGGCACTCGCGTGCTCCATCACATGACGCGCTACGCCGCCGCTTTCGGTGAATACAGACGCCGCATTGCCATACGGCGAGCGGTGCTGCACTTCCAGCGCTTCATCGACGTCTTTCGCGCGGACGATGACCATGACCGGTCCGAAAATCTCTTCCTGTGCAATGCGCATTTCGGGCTGTACGTGATCGATGAGTGTCGGTCCGATGTAATAGCCGTTTTCGCGCCCTTTCACAGTGGCGTTGCGGCCATCAACGAGGACTGTGGCGCCCCCTTCTTCAGCCTCGGTGATGTAGCGCTCGATCCGCTCTTTCGCTTCTCTGGAAATGACCGGTCCGACGTGGACGCCCGGCACCATATTGCGCATGACGTTGACCATCCGCTCGATGATGTGGTCGCTCTTGCCGACCGCCATCAATACCGACGCGGCCATGCAGCGCTGGCCGGCGCAACCGGCCATTGAGGCGACGACGTTGGTCGAGGTCATCTCCGGCTCCGCGTCCGGCATCATGATGATGTGGTTTTTTGCGCCGCCGAGCGCCAGTACGCGCTTGAGATTCGCGGTGCCGCGGCGATAGACGATCTTGGCCACTTTCGTCGAGCCTACGAAGCTGATCGCTTCGATGCCGGGGCTGTCGCAGATCGCTTCGACAGTGGCCTGTCCGCCGTGCACGACATTGAAAACGCCTTTCGGCAGCCCCGCTTCGGCCAGCAGTTCTGCAATGCGCCCGGCGCTGATCGGCACCTGCTCGGAAGGCTTGAGGACCATGCAATTGCCGAGGGCGATTGCGTTCGGGATGGTCCAGTGCGGAACCATGTTCGGGAAATTGAACGGTGCAATCGACGCCACCACGCCGAGCGGGTAGCGCTCCACGCGGCATTCGACGCCGCGGCTCACTTCGAGCACTTCGCCGGCGGTGATCTGCGGCAGCGAGCAGGCGAATTCGCACAGCTCGGCCGCCTTGAGCACTTCCGCGCGCGCCTCACTGTCCACCTTGCCGTTTTCTTCAGTGATGATGGTGGAGAGCTCGTCGATGTTTTGCTCGAGCAGCGCTTTGTAGCGGAAAAAGACCTGCACCCGTTCTTTAATCGGTGTCGCCGCCCAGGCCGGAAATGCTGCACGCGCGGCGGCAACGGCCCGCTCCACGTCGGCGGCACCTGACATCGGCACCCGCGAGATCACGCTGCCGTCCGCGGGATTCATCACGTCGACCGACTGTCCGTCCGTCGGCACGAACTCTCCACCGATGTAGTTCTGCACTTCCGAATACTTCATTGAGACCGGTTGCTCGATCACGCTCATGGCGACCTCCATCTTCGACTTCAACTGAGGGTACGTTCGACTTCTTTCAATAGCTGTTGCAACGGCTGGTCGTTGGGGAAGCGGCGCAGGCCGCGCATGGCCCAGAAGCGCGCGCCGCGCTGGTCGCCGATCACGCGCAGGGTCTTGCTGATTGCGGCGTACGACGGCGGTGTCGGCGACGCTTTCTCCAATTCGTGAATGAGGCGCGTTGCTTCGTCGACTCGCCCGCCGGAGACATAGAGCAGGATCAGGCTCGTGTAGGCGGGCGGATCTTCGGGAAAAAGGCGGATTTCCTCGCGCAGCGCCTGTTCCGCCTCCTGTGCGCGGCCGAGGCGGGCCAGTACGTCGCCGCGCATGTAATTGAGGCCCGACAGTGCGGTCTGTTCATGCCGCGCCGCTTGTGCAGCCGCTTCAAAGTGCGTCAGCGCGAGACCAAAATTCTGTTTGTCTTTCTCGATGCGGCCGAGCGTCATCAGCGCCCGTGCATTCTTCGGCTCGGCGGCCAGTGCAGTGCGCGCCTCCCGCTCCGCGGCGCCGACGTCGCCACGGGCCAGTGCGGCGCGGGCCAGGATCTCGCGCGCTTCGACCGGGTGCGACTTCAATGCGAGCTCCGCGTGCTGCCATGCGGAGTCCGCCTCGCCCTGTTCCAGCGAGAGATTCGCGATCAGGAGTGCGAGGTGCATCGATTGCGGCGAGATCTTCAATGCCTCTTTCGCAGCGTCGATCGCTTCGGCGCGACGGCCGAGGCGTACCAGCGCGCGTGCACTGATCTCCCAGAGATCGAGCATGCGCGGGTTTTCGCGCAGCAGTCGCTGGTAATACGTCAGTGCCGCCTCGTAATTGCCGGCCTGGAAAAGCTTGAACGCCTCGCGGATCTCGCGGAACGTTTGCGTTTTCGTTTTTGGATCGGGGAGCGGGCCTTCCACCGCGGCCGTGGAGCCGAGGTAGCCGAGGGCTGCCAGTTTCGCCGCCTCTTCCGGACTGACCGCTTTCGGCGCTTCCGCCATTCGAATGGCCGGCTCGATGCTTCGGCGCATCGCGGTGTAGACGCGGCGATTGTCATTGAGGACGTTGTTCTTTTCCGCGAGATCGATCGTTTCGTAGAGCTCCGGCTGCGGAGCGTGAATGTAATGATGCTGCGTACCCATCAGCGAATGGAGATCGCTCCAGCCGAAGTGAAAACGGGGGAAATAGGTTTCGCTGTAAATCTGCCGGTTTGTGCTTTGTGCGTCGTCCTCGAGCAGCGAGCGCGCGCCGCTGGTGGATTGGGCGTCGTGTTTGATGCCGGTCTGCGCCAGTACGGTCGGGAAAATGTCGCTGAGCTGCACCGGCCGCTCGACCGATTTGCCGGCCTGTGCGCCGCCGGGGAGTTTCACCATCAGCGGCACCTGCAGCGCCTCGCGATAGAGAAAGATCCCGTGCTCGTCCTCGCCGTGATCGCCGAGCCCTTCGCCGTGGTCGGAGAAGAGCACGATCAGCGCATTGTCGTAAATGCCGGCGTCTTTGAGCCGCTGCAGAAAACGGCCAACTACTTCGTCCGCCTGCGCGATCTCCGCGTCATAAGGCTCATAACGGCTGCGATACGGTTCCGGCGCAGCGTATGGCGTATGCGGCTCGTAAACGTGCAGAAAATAGAAGAGCGGCTTGCCGCTGTTTGCGGCGAGCCATTTCTCCGCGGCGGCAACAGTATCGGCGCCGGCGCGCTGCATGGCCGACATGGCCAGGCCGCCGCGGTCCTGAATCTCGTCGTCGTACGCGGCGAATCCTCGCTCCATCCCGGTCCCTTTGTGCAGGACGTAAGACGAGACCGCGGCGCCGGTTGCATAGCCTTTTGCGGCCAGCAGCTCGGCGAGCGTTGCACTGGCGGGATTGAGGCTGTAGCCGGTGTTGTCGCGCATCCCGGTCTCGGCGGGAAGTTGTCCTGTCAGAACGGTCGCGTGCGACGGCACGGTCAAGGGACAGTGTGAATAAGCGCGCTGATAGAGGATCGAATCGGCACGAAATGCATCGAGATTCGGCGTGGCCACGCCTTTGTAGCCGTAGGCGGGGAGGTGATCCGAGCGGAGCGTGTCGATGGAGATGAGGATGACCGGCGTCTTCGAGGAGGGGCGGGGCACATCAGTGCGACCGCATGCGGCGACGAGGAAAACGAGCAGGGGAAGGAGCCTTGAACGCATGCGGTGTCGGAGCTGAAACTAAGTTTATCCCGAGCGCAGCGAGGGATCTCCGGCGGCACCGCAACCGCCCCACGCGGAGGTCGAGTGGGGCGCGACGCACATGCCTTCCGCGACCCGCCCACCCCGATCCATCGCTACGCTCGGAATGACGCGTCGCGCGTCACTTCGTCCCCGAGACCTTGTCTTTCAGCACGAGCTCACCGTTGCGTACTTCGACGATGACGAGGTTCTTGCCTTGCGGATTGCGGTCGGGGCCGATGGTGATCGCGCCGGTCACGCCGTTGAAGTTCTTCGTGGCGGCGATCGCGTCGCGCAGTTTCGGCCCTTCCGTCGACCCGGCGCGTTTGATCGCATCGGCCAGCACGTGGGTGGCGTCGTACGCGAGCGAGGCGAGGCCGTCGGGCGTTCTGCCGTGCTTCTGCCGGTACTTGGCGACGAACTTCTGCACGACCGGATTCGGATCGGAGGGGAAGTAGTGCGTGGCGTAGAACGCCCCTTCCAGCGCCTTGCCGCCGATCTCGATCAGCTTCGGCGATTCCCAGCCGTCGCCGCCGACGAACGGCTGCCTGATGCCGAGGTCGCGGGCCTGATTCGCGATCTGCCCGATGTCGTTGTAGTAGCCGGGGACGAAGATCACTTCCGGATTGGCGCTGCGCACGGCGGTGAGCTGCGAGCGGAAGTCGTTGTCGCCTTTCGCGTAGCTCTGGCGCACGACGATCCTGCCGCCGTTCTTCACGAACTGCTGTTCGAAAAACTGCGCGAGGCCGGTCGAGTAGTCGCTCTTCATGTCGACGAGAATCGCGGCGGTTTTCATCTTCAGGTTGTTGCTGAGGTAGTTCGCGAGCGACTCGCCCTGATAGGAATCGAGGAAGCAGACGCGGAAGATGTAATCGCCTTTTTCGGTGACCGTCGGATTGGTCGACGACGGCGTGATCATCGGCGTTTTGTTGGCCTGGCAGATCGGCGCGGCGGCGAGTGAGCTCGACGACGCGACCTCGCCGAGGACCGCCACGACGTTGTTCTGCGTGATCAGTTTCGTGACGGCGTTCGCCGCTTCTTCCGCTTTCGACTGATCGTCTTCGGTGAGCACGCGCAGCTTGCGGCCGAGGACACCGCCGGCGGCGTTGACCTCTTCGACCGCGATCATGATCGCGTTGTGCGTTTCCTGCCCGAACGTCGCCTCGGAGCCGGTGAGCGAGCCGTATTCACCGATGAGAATGTCGCCGGTGGAAGCGCCGCCGCCTCCGCCTCCGGCACTCTCGGGTCTCGGTGGGCAGGCGATGAAGGAGAGCGACAACAGTGCGACGAGGAGAGTTACCTTGCGCATACGGCTCCTTTCGATTGTGTGAAGCGCGGCGATTCTAGCCGCATGGAAATTGCGACCGCAGTTTCACATTGCGGGAGCGATGGAGTGGAGCGGCGGGCTTCAGCCCGCCGAATGTCGG
>DASVRB010000741.1:0-1641 GCA_036388835.1 Thermoanaerobaculia bacterium
CGTCACTCAGGCCAAAGTCCGCAAATTTCCGTGCGAGGGATGCGGTGCCGATCTGCGCTGGGAGCCCGGCGCCTCGGCGCTCGCGTGCGAGTGGTGCGGCTTCAAAAAGAACGTCGCCCCGAGCGCCGAGCGCGTCGCCGAAAAATCCGTTGATGCAGCATTGCGCGCGCCGCGCGATCTCGGCTGGGGCGCGGAACGGAAGGTCATCGCGTGCAAACGTTGCGGCGCACATACGACACTCGACCCGCACGTTTCCGCCAGCGCCTGCGCGTTCTGCGGCACGACCGCTGTCGTCGAATCGCCCGCGAATCCGAACGTCGTTCGGCCCGAGGGCTTGCTTCCCTTTCGAGTAACGCGCGAGGTTGCGCTGCAGTCGTTCCGGAAGTGGCTCAACGGACTGTGGCTGCGGCCGTATGATTTGAAATCGAAGTCGCGCGTCTCGTCGATGCAGGGCGCGTACATCCCGTTCTGGACGTTCGACGCGGCAACCGACTCGTGGTGGACCGCGGAAGCGGGTCACTACTACTACGTGACGGTGCGCCGCGGCGGCAAGACGTACTCGGAGCGGCGCGTGCGATGGGAGCCGGCGTCGGGGACGCTGCAGCTTTTCTTCGACGATGTGCTGGTCCCCGCCTCGCGCGGTGTCGACGACGCGCTGTGCGGCAAGATCGAGCCCTTCCCGACCGCCGACCTGACGCCTTACGAACCGTCGTATCTCTCCGGATTTCTGGCGGAGGAAAACGCGGTCGACTTACCCGAGGCGCTCGACAACGCCAAAGTAAAAATGAATGCCGAAGTGCGCGCCGCGTGCGCGCGCGAAGTGCCGGGCGACACACACCGCAACCTCGACGTTCGAACCACCTTCTCCGCGCTCGCCTACAAAAACGCGCTGCTGCCGATCTGGATCGCCGCCTACGACTACAAAGGAATCCCGTACCGCTTCCTCGTCAACGGCGAGACCGGCAAATGCAACGGCACCGCACCATGGTCGTGGGTGAAAGTGACGCTGCTGGTGCTGGCGATCCTGATCGTGCTGATGTTCGGCGTCGTCGCATTCGAGTGATGGCAGCGCTGGCGGCGATTCGAAAGAAATTGCGCACGAGCGCGGATCCGGAGATTGCCGCCGGCTCGCTCCGTTTCTTCAAAACCGCTCCCGGGCAGTACGGCCACGGCGACAAGTTCCTCGGATTACGCGTGCCTGCATTGCGCGCGATGGCTCGTGACTGCGATGCGCTCTCGCTCGATGATCTCGAAACGCTGCTCGATTCGGAATGGCACGAGGAGCGTCTGCTGGCGTTGCTTTCCATGTCGCGTCGCTACGTGAAACGTGAGGACGAGCGCGACGCGCTTTACGCCATGTATCTGTCGAAGACGGATCGCATCAACAACTGGGATCTCGTCGACTCCTCCGCGGAGCACATCGTCGGCGCACACCTGCGCGAGCGCAGCCGCGCACCATTGACGCGCCTCGCCAAATCAAAGGTCCTGTGGGAACGCCGCATCGCCATCCTCGCCACGTTCCACTACATCAAACGCGGCGAGTTCGACGAGACGCTGCGCATCGCGGAAATCGTCCTCCACGACCCGCACGACCTGATGCACAAGGCCGTCGGCTGGTCGCTGCGCGAGGCCGGCAAGCGC
>DASVRB010000742.1:0-3019 GCA_036388835.1 Thermoanaerobaculia bacterium
CGCGGCTGATCCACAACCGACCGACACCTGAGGGTCAAAGACCGGTCCCAGATCGACTCCTCGTGATCAAGCTGTCGCCGGAGTTGATGGCGCCGTCGCCATTGAAGTCCGAGCGAAAGTTCGTGCTATCTGCGGGCCGACCCGAGAGCGAGCGGCACTGGATGGAGTCGCCGGAATTTACCGCGCGATCGCCGTTTGAATCGCCAACCAAAACGCTCAGCGGTATCTCGTAATCGCGCGTGCTGGTCCCATCGTTCACGCCCGCGAGGGTGACCATAACGGTTCGCGCGTGTTGAAGCCCGCTCAGGTTTACGGTCACGATGTTCGACGCCGTCGTGGCGTTGACCACGCTTCCTTCGCCGGTCGTGATGCTCGCGCTCGCGACCGAGACGGCGGCGGGGAACGTCACCACGATCTGGTACGCGTTCGACGGTCCGCCCGCGCGCGATTCAACCCCGGTCGCGCCGGTCAATGGCAGGTTGACGTCGAACGTGCCGGCGTTGCCATGCGTCTTCCGCGAGACAGCCGTAACATTGCCGCTCGGCGCCGGCGTTGGATCCGGGGCGATGATGGTTGCGCCCGGATTCGGCCGGTCTAACGAGTTCAAGTAGGCGACGAGCGCGTCCATGTCGCTCGATGAGAGATGGGACGTCTTCCCGTGTGTCTCTTTGATGACCTGGATGTTGTTTGCGGCCAGTGCCGGATTGAGCTGCCCGTTCGTGAGGAGCGGCGCGAGGTTGCTCGTGCCGAGACGGTCGATCTGTCGCGAGCCATCTGAATTGACGACGTGCGGGCTATCGAGGCTGACGTAGATCGGACCTTTGCCGTCACCGGCCAACGCACCTGAGCTGTCGGCGACCGTGATCGGCACCTGGGTGGGCAAGACAGGCGCGGTCTCGCCCGGCAGAGCGAAGCCGGTCGCGCGGCTGTGATCGGTGCGGACGGTCCGGAAGTTAAAGCCGCGCTCGCCGGCCCGCAGCAGCGGCGAGTCCGGCGCGAGCAGGATCTCGCGCAACGTGTGTGCGAAGCCGTGATGGAGAAAGCGTGGCGTCGCATCCCACGTCGCGCGCAGATGCTTGGTGTTGCGGCTGCTGAAGTTCTGCGGCGTGCCGACATCCTGCGGCTCGGCGAACTCCTCGAAGAAGTAGTCGTTCTGCGGACGGAAGAATGGCCCCGCACCATCGACCGTCGTCTCGCTGACCACGCCCGGCTCATGGATGTTGTAGTCCTGGAAGGTGTCGTCGAGGACACCGTTGCTCAGCTTGTTGCCGTTGTGATGGCAATCGGCGCAGCCCGCGCCGCCTTGTGAAACCTTGCCGGTGAAAATCTGCCGTCCGCGTTCGACCTGCGCTTTTTCCGCCGTCGTGCCGGCTTGGCCGAGCGGGTTGGGGAAGAGCCGCGTTTCGTTCTGCGACCAAAGGATCTGCAGATACGCGAGCTCGTAGTAGCCGACCTTGCGCGCCTTGCCGTTCAGATCAGGGCGGCCGATCGCAGCCGAGTTCTCCTCCGTCTTGCGCTCCACGAACTCCTCGCGCGCGTGGAAACGATCGACCGCATTCGGCTGCGGAAAGAGCGGCGTGGGGTCGCGCTCGCCTAACAAGACCTCGCCGTTGCAAGCCGAAGCGTAGGCGAGCATGTCGTTGTTGAGGCCTTCGTACCACTCCGGCCAGTTGTCGGAGATGTCTTTGTTCTGCGGGCAAACCTTGACCCCGCCGACTGCGTTCGCGGCCACGTTCCATTGGCAGCCATCCTGGCGGCCGTCCCAATGGCAGAAGCCGCACGACTTCTGCGGATCGAAACCGCCCGGCGTCATGCCTGCGACCGGGCCGTCATCCGCGTAGGCGGAGCTGAAAAACCAACGCAGCCCGACCTCTTCCTCGGTCGCGAACAAACCGGAGCCGTTGCCGCCTTTGACAGGATCGGGCGTGCTCGGCGTCACACCGACGGCGAGGTAGCCCTGACGCGTGAGGTTCCCGTTCGCATCGACACCGAGGAACGAGATGTCTTCCGTCTGCATGTTTGCGACGTAGACGGTGCGTGCATCGGGCGCGACTTCGACGCCTTGCGGGGTGATGCCGCCGGTGAACTCGAGCCCTGCCGGCGAAAGGATCCCCGAGACATCCGCTGGGTTCTGGTTGATGCGGAAGACCTCGACCTTGTCTGAATGCAGCATGCTCACGAAGAGCAGCCCGTTCTTCACCACCATCTGCTCCGGCCCGCTGCCGCGGATGATTTCCTGCCCGGGAGCGTGGTCGTCGATGTTGACGATCTGCCCGGGCGTGACGAGCTGCGAGTAGTCGCGGCCTTTGTCGACGTAGCGGTAGACGAAGAGATTGGTCGTCGTGTCAAAAACATTCAGCTCACTGCCGATGTCGTCGAAAGTGGTCGTCCTCGTCGCATCGCTCATCACCGGTGTGTAGCCGAGCGGCTGGCCGTTGTTCTTCAAGGCGACGCCGTTCGCATCGAGCGTGGGCAAGCCATGGCCGGTCTCCTTGCCGTTCAATTTCGTGTTCGTCTCCTGCCCGCAGACAATCCCCCAGCGGCCGCTGATCTTCACATCAGTCGAGAGCCCGCCGACGGGCAGCGTTCTCACAAACGTGTTCGCGTCATTGGCGACGTTGATCGCCGCGATCGTGTGTCCAAGCGTGTTCGCGACGTAGAGCGTCCTGCCGTCAGCGCTCAAATCGAGGTCGCGCGGATTGGTGCGTTCGAGCTCGCTCGTGCCGGTCGGGATCTCACCGATCTGCGTGAAGCGCGGACCCGGATCGATGCGGAAAGCGCGGACCTCATCCTTGTAGCGATCCGTGATGTAAAGGCGGGTGCCGTTCGCGTTGAAGAGCGCCTTCTCCGCATAGGTGCCGGTCGGGAAATCGCCGATCACCGTGTCCGTGCCGGTGTCGATCACGGTGCCGAAGTTGCCGTATTGATTGAGAACGACGGCGTAGGGTCGCGGGTAGATCGCGCTGTTTAGCGGCGACACTTTCACCCCGATCGGCCGCAGCCCGGCCGCGACGCCGTT
>DASVRB010000743.1:0-5429 GCA_036388835.1 Thermoanaerobaculia bacterium
GAGCCGCTGTTCGAGCGCTACCCGTTCGCGATCCGCCAGCCGCAGAACAATTACTACGGGATGGTGCTGCTCTCGCGGTTCGAGCTCGTCGAGCCGAAGGTCGAGTTCCTCGTGCAGCACGACATCCCCTCGATCCACACGCGCATCAAGCTGAAGAGCGGTGTCGAGATCACGCTGCACGGACTGCATCCGCGGCCGCCGGAGCCGCTTCGCGACCAGCCGTCGTCACCGCGCGATGCGGAGCTGGTGGTGGTCGGCCGCGCAATCGGCGAATCGTCGAGCGAGCCGACGATCGTGGCCGGCGATCTGAACGACGTGGCCTGGTCGCCGACGAGCGAGCTGTTCGTCCGCCTCAGCGGCCTCCTCGATCCGCGCGCCGGCCGCGGCTTCTACAACAGTTTCAATGCGAACAACCCGCTGTTCCGCTACCCGCTCGATCACGTCTTCCACTCGACGCATTTCAAGCTGGTGCGCATCGAGCGGTGTCCATCGATCGGCTCCGATCACTTCCCGATCCTGATCGAGTTGCAGTACGTCCCCGGCGCCGACGAGGAGCAGGAGGAGTCGCACAAACTCCCCGGCGACGACGAATTCGCCGACGAGAAACTGGCCCAGGAAGAACACGACGCGGCCACCGGCTACGACCGCCCGAGGGGCGAGTGAGCTTCCTATCTGTCACCCCGAGCGTAGTCGAGGGGCCTGGGCGGGAGGGGCGGCAGGCACGTGCCATCGCGCCACACCCGCCCAGGTCCCTCGCTACGCTCGGGATGACAGGTGGGGGAATGTCATTCCGATCGCACTTGCAACAGCCTCGGCTCGCGGCAGGGGATCCCGCGCTGACGCGCGGGATGACACGGAGCGAAAGGCCCTCCTGATGCGCATCGCCGCTTGGCTCGTCCACCTCTACACCGCCTCCGGAATCCTCTTCGCGCTCCTCGCGACGCTCGAGCTCTGCAAGCAGAATCCCGACGCGCGCACGGTCTTCATCTGGCTCACCATCGCCGTGCTCATCGACGCAACTGACGGACCTCTCGCGCGGCGCGTGAATGTGAAAAAAGTGCTGCCTCACATGAGCGGGCGCACCATCGACGACATCGTCGATTTCCTCACCTTCACCTTCATCCCGATGCTGATGGTGGCGCGGCTGGAGTGGGTGCCCGCCCCGGTGCTCCTCTTCGTCGCCGCCCCTCTCATCACCAGTCTCCTCGGCTTCGCAAACGCCGGCGCGAAGGACGAATCGGGCGGCTTTTTTCTCGGCTTCCCCTCGTACTGGAACATCGTCGCGTTCTACCTCGGCATCGCCGCGGCCAGCGGCCTGCTGTGGCTCAACGCCATCGTGCTGATCGTCCTGGCGGTGCTCACGGTCATGCCGATCGGCTTCATCTATCCGAACCTCGCGCCGCCGCGCTGGAAGCTGCTGATCCTCGGCGGCGCGTTCGTCTGGCTGGCCCTCGTCGGCGCGATGTTCCCGTCGTATCCGCATCCGCCGCCCTGGCTGGTCGGCCTCTCGCTCGTCTATCCGCTCTTCTACACGGCCGTGTCGGTCGTGGAGTATCGTCGGCATAAACGGAGCGCGGTTCTGGCGCATTGAGTGCAGGCGTCGCTTCCGTCTGGAGGTATGCATGAACGAAGAGATCAACTCGGGTTTGATTCAGGAAGTCACCGACCTCGATTCGCGCGTTTTGTCGGCCAGCCCCGCTGACGGAACGGACGGCGATCGCAAGGCCGATCAGGACAGCACCGACAAAGGTGGCGATTCCGACGGCACCGATGCCAGCGATTCGGACGGCACGGACGCGGGCGACAGCGACGGCACCGATGCCGGTGACTCCGACGGCACCGACGCCGGCGACGCCGACGGCACCGACCACGCGTAACTCTCCCCTACACTCGCCGTTCTCTCCGGACCGCGCGCTCTCAGCCGCGCGTCCGGAGAGCGGCATCTTCATGACGACACCAACCATGACCTTCGCCTCGGCGCTCGGCGCGACCGACGTCGACGAGTTCCTCACGCGCATCTGGGGGCAGACCTTCGCGCACCTGCCGGGATCGCGCGGCCGGTTTCACGACCTCCTCTCGTGGTCCGAGGTCAACGGCATGCTGCAGAAGCACCGCCTCGAGCCGCCGCGTCTGCGCCTCGCGCGCAACGGCCAGTTCGCCGCGAAGAGCGACTTCCTTCGCTACGAAGGCAATCGCGTTCCGTTCGTCGTACCGGAGCTTCTGTCGCAGCGACTGCGTGACGGCTACACGCTGATCGTCGATGCAGTCGACGACATGGCCGACGGCGTGATGCGCCTCGCCGAGGATTTCGAGCGCGTGCTGCACGAGTCGGTGCAGGTCAACATGTACGCCGGCTGGCGCGAGCAGCAGGGCTTCAATCGCCACTGCGATACGCACGACGTCGTCGTGCTGCAGGTCTACGGAAAAAAATATTGGCGCGTGTATGAAGGTGGCCGTCCGCATCCGCTCAAGGACGACATCGAGCCGAACAAAAACGCGCCTGAAAAAGTCGTCTGGGAAGGGTTGCTCGAAGACGGCGACGCGCTCTACATCCCTCGCGGCTGGTGGCACGAGGCCTCCGGTGTCGGCGAGGTCACGCTGCATCTGACGTTCGGCATTCATCAGCGCACCGGCGTGAATCTCGTGCACTGGCTCGCCGATCAGTTCCGCGCCTCGACTGAATTCCGCGCGCCGCTGCGCCGCTTCGGCACGCGCGAAGAACAGCAGTCGCAGCTCGACGCATTACGCGAACAGCTCGTCGCCGCGTTGGACGACGAACTGCTCGAGCGCTACTTCGCGCACCAGAACTCGCGCGCCCGTTCGCGCGGTTGGGCGAGTCTGCCGTGGACGGTGGCGAACGAGGCGCCCGCGATGACCGCGCGTGTTGCACTCGCGGCCCCGCGCGCGCTGAACATCGTCCGCGACGAGCAGTCCATTCACTTCGACGCGAACGGCCGCGCGTGGAAGTTCGCCGCGGCCGCGGAGCCGCTGCTGCACGCGCTCGAGCGCGGCCCCGCCACGGTGGCGGAGTTGTGCAACGCGACCACGCTCGACGGCAATACAGTGCAGCAGTTCGTCGCCGAGCTCGCGCGCCACGGCCTCGTCAATCTCGCCGGCGAGCCGGAAGCGTGAGCGAACCGCGCCGCCCCTTCTGCTCCGACGCGGCACGACTGCGCGGCGACGACAACGTCGCCACCGCCGCGCGCGTCGACCTCTGGATCCTGGTCGAGTTCCCCTGCACCTGGGGACGCGAGCCGATGACGGACTCCGCGCTGCCGCCGGCCGTTCGCTCGACATTGGAGCGCGCGGAGAAAGAGATCCCGCGCAGCCGCGTGATCTTCATCCGCAAACGTGTCGAGCCGCCGCGCGAGTGCCGCGTCTACATCGTCCGCGCCGCACCGATGACCGGCGTGCTCGCGCTCGATCTGCCGTCGATCGACGACGTGGCCACCGTGCCGTTCGCCGCGCTCGCGGCCGAGCGCCTGCGCATCGCCGAGCGCCCGCTCGTTCTCGTCTGCACGCACGGCCAGCACGACTCCTGCTGCGGCCGCCGCGGCTATCCGCTCTTCGATGCGCTGCGCCTCGAGGAGGGCATCGACGCCTGGCAGTGCTCGCACATCGGCGGCGATCGCTTCGCCGCGAACGCGCTCGTCCTGCCATGGGGCATTTACTACGGCCCGGTCGAGCCGCGCGATGCGAAAAACCTCGTCGACACCGCACTGCGCGGCGACATCCTCCTCCCCTCCTATCGCGGCCGCAGTTCCATGTCGCGTCCTGCGCAGGCAGCCGAGACGTTCGTCCGCCGCGCGACGAACGTCACCGGTCGCGACGCGCTGCGCGTGCTCTCACGCGAGACCCTCGTCGACGGCCGCATGCGCATTCACGTGCGCGAAAAAAGCGGCGTGATCCACGAAGTCACCATCGAGCACTACACCGCCACCGAGGCCGCGTTTCCCACCTGCACGGCCCGAGTCGAACAACCCGTCCGCCAGTTCCGCCTAGTCGCGCATTCGATCGTCGAACCGTGACGGCGGGTACTGGTGGAGCGGCGGGCTTCAGCCCGCCGAGCAATCAACAGTTCGGCGGGCTAAAGCCCGCCGCTCCACAAGAACGACGCGCCCTACTTCCTCGTAATCCGCTCCATCAGCGCCGGATCGTTCGGCAGCAACCCTGCCTTCATCAGCCGCGGCGTGAGCTCGCGCCATGATGGTTGCAGATCGAACGCGTGGCGAAACACCGGCAGTGCTTCGTCAACGCGCTGCATGTTGATGAGCGCCACGGCGTGCCAGTAGAGCATCTCCGCGAACCGCGTCTGCGGGATGCCGGGCGTGCTCGATGCGATGGCCTCGGCGGCGCTGTATTCGCGCAGCGCGGTCTCGTGATCCTTGTGCTCGACCGCGACGTCGCCCGCGTTCATGTGGTTGTACGCGCGCTGCACCGCGACCAGTCTGCGCAGTTCCGCGAGCGGCTGCGCGTGATCGTCGACGCGCACGTCGAACGCGCGGTCCTGCCACGCCCGTCCGGTGGTTTTCGCATTCACCACGATCAAGGCCGCCGACTGTTTTCCGCGTATGTCGCCGCCGACCGCTTCGGCCGCATCGAGCGCGGCGAGCATCCGTTCGGCGAGATCGCCTTTCGCGTTCGCAAACGCCTGCGCCATCGCCGGCCAGACGCGATCGCTCGCCATCAGGTTCGCCTGCACCGCGAAATCGCGGCCGAGGCTCAGGCGTCCGCCCGCGGAACCGCATTGGACGTCCGAGGCGCCGGTGGCGTTCGCGGCGATGCCGCCGGCCGCCTCGATGTCACGCGCGCCGGTGAACGTCGCAACGACTCCGTTCGCATCGACCACGCCCACCTGGCGCACTTCGCAATTCGCATCGCCGACCAGCAACGCGCGCAACGTGTCGGGCGCGCTCTTTCCGGCGCGCAGCATGTCCAGTCCGAGCTTGCCGTACGACGGATCGACGAAGCTCTGGGTCGCCACCGCACCGACACCAGCCTCGGCCCACGGCACGATCTGCCCGACCGCGAACCAGTGCGACTGCACCGCCACCCCCATCTGGCCGGTGACCGGATCGCGCGCGACGATCGAGTACGTGTTGACGGGGCGAAGTTGTGCGGCGATCGACTGCGCGAGAAACGGCTGGGAGAGGAGCAGGACGCAGAGCAGCGCTTTCATGATGTGAAGCATCTTTCTTCGACGCGCGATAGTCCAGCCGCGCGTGAATTGGTTCGCGCAGGCCAGTGCGATCGGCATGCGTCACGCACTAGCGGAAGCGCATGCCTATCCGCTTCCGCTCCTCCGGCTGCCTGTTCAGCATCATCGCCAGCATCGCGCTCACGATCGTGCTCAACCTGATGTTGCGGGGCTGCTCGTAGGAGCGCCTCTAAGTGGAGCGGCGGGCTCTTAGCCCGCCGATTGTTTGATG
>DASVRB010000744.1:0-5194 GCA_036388835.1 Thermoanaerobaculia bacterium
CACGCCACCCTTTGTCATCCCGAGCGTAGCGAGGGACCTGGGCGGGCGGGCGGGGCGCGACGCACGTGCCATGAGCACCACTCCGAGGAACTCCGAGGAACTCCGAGGAACCGAGGCACCGAGGAACCGAGGAACCCGAGGCACCGAGGCACCGCCCTGTGACCCCCATCACATCACTACGGAACTACGGCACGTGCGGTGCACTTCGCGAGGCGCATGCATGGCGCGATCGACTTTGACTCGACACTCATTCGGAATGGGTTGCAGGCGACCACGATCAGCGAGATGACTCAGTTCGTCGCCACCATGGACGAACGTCCGCTCGACAAGCTGCTGCAGGATTTGCCGGGGTTTGCGCTGTTCAGCGAGACGAAGTTCAGTCTCGCGCGGGCGGTGTTGCGGCGGCGGATGCGGGAGCTGCCGGCGGTCGATCGCGAACAGTTGCGCACGCTGGCGCACGAGATCGCCGACAACGCGAAGTCCGACGTCGCCCAGCGCGTGCGCGCGATCTTCGAGTAGCGCCTCCGTTCGCGGCTACACTCTCGCCGCGTGAAGACGGTTCTCATCGGGCCGGTGTATCCGTATCGCGCCGGCATCGCGTACTGCACCACCCGTCTGGCGGAAGAGCTCGGCGCGGACGTCATCTCCTTTCATCGGCAGTATCCGAAGTCGCTCTATCCCGGCTCGAGCGACATCGATCCGACGTTGCCGCGCTTCGAGCGCGCCCGCTTCCTTCTCGACATCATCAATCCGCTGACGTGGCTTCGCACCGCGCTGCTGTTGCGTCGCGAGCGGCCGGCGTCGGTGATTCTGGTGTGGTGGGTGTGGGTCTGGGCGCTGCCGTATCTCACGCTGCTGTTCCCGTTGCCGAGGGGGACGCGGATCGTGCTGCAGTGCCACAACATCGGCGACAAAGAGCCCACGTGGTGGAAGAGCTGGCTCACGAATCTCGTGCTGCGACGCGGCGATGTGCTGGTCGTGCACGCGAAGAGTGAGGCGGAGGATGCGCGGACGAGATTGGGCGCTTCCTCTCGCGTGATCACCACTTTTCTGCCGGTGCACGAAATGGGTGGTGCGGTCCCGTCACGCGCGGACGCGCGCCGCGCATTGAATGTCAGTGGCAACGTGGCGCTCTGCTTCGGTCACGTTCGTCCGTACAAAGGACTCGATCTCGCGTTGCGCGCGTGGCGGCTGTTGAAGACGGAGGTGACGCTGCTCGTGGCGGGTGAGGCGTGGTGGAAAGGGGAGGAGGAGTATCGCGAGCTCGCCCGCGGCCTCGACAACGTCCGCCTTGACTTCCGTTTCATCCCCGACGCTGAGCTCGCAAATTACTTCGCGGCGACCGACGTCGTGCTCGCGCCGTATCGCGTGGAGGCGCAGAGCGGCGTCGCGCTGACGTCGTTCCATTTCGCCCGTCCGGTGATCGCGTCGACGGTCGGCGGGCTGCCGGAAGTGATCGAGGACGGCGTGAACGGAATGCTCATTCCGCCTGAGGATCACCTCGCGCTGGCGCGGGCAATCGACGCGTTTTTCGCGCGCGGCGACCGCCAGGCGATGGAGCAGGCGGCAGCCGACTCGGCCCGCAAGTACTCGTGGGCGGAATACGGACGGCTGTTTCGGGGCTTGCTGGCAGGCGAATGAAGTTTTCCCCTTCCCGGATCAAAGTCGGCCTCGAGCTCACCTCCAAGTGCAATCTCCGCTGCGGGATGTGCCCGCTGCCGGTGCTGCGCCGTCCGTACGAGGACATGGAGTGGTCGCTGGTCGAGAAGGCAGAGCGCGAGATCCACGGCCTCGGCCTGAAGCTGAAGTGGCTGCACGAGATGGGGGAGCCGCTCCTCTATTCTCGAATTGATGACGCGATCCGCCTCTTCCCCGAGGCCGCGCTGTCGACGAATGGGCTCGTGCTGACGCCGGAAGTCGGCGCGAAACTCCTCGGCTCGCCTCTCAAGCGGATCCGCATCTGCGTCGACTCGATCAATCCGAAGGTCTATCCGCAGCTCCGCACCGGCGGCGATTTCGACAAATTGGTCGACCTGACGCGCAAGTTTCTGGTGCAGGCGAAAGGGGCGCCGCTGCGCATCGAGATCCAGAAAATGCGCTCGCGCCTGACGGTCGAGGAGACGGTCGACGACTTCAAGCGGGTCTTCGATCTGAAGCAGTTCTCGAATGCGCGGGTGATCGAAAAGACGTGCGAGGCGCTCGACGTCAATGAAGAGACCGATCTGCACGGCAAGTTTTATGGCTGCACGCAGGGGGCGTTCTTCAGTTGGGTAGTCGTCTTCGCGGACGGCCGCGTAACGCACTGCTGCTACGACGCGCACGGCGATCAGGTCCTCGGCGATCTGAAGACGCAATCGCTGCGCGAGATCATCGAGGGCGACCGCATGGCCTTGATGCAGGACGCCTTCAATCGCCGCGATTTCACGAACCTCCCGCGCTGCGGCGAATGCTTCAAGCACGGCGGCGAGTCGCACGCATTCAACGACGTGCTGGCGAAGGTGCAGAACCTCCCTGGCGCGGCGAAGGATGCGGTGCGCAAAGTGATCGACCTGCGCTACCGCTAGGTTCTGCGCGGTCGATCACGGCGTCGTATCGGGAGCAGGACCGGGCAGCACACCCAAGCCGCCTTCGCTGTACTCCGTGATCGGTGCGGCCGGCGAACAGCCGTTGCCGAGGTAGGCGGCGTCGAAGGAGACGGAGAAGCGTCGCTCCGCGCGCATCGAGCTGACCACCCACGCCTGACGCCTGTGCGCGGTCGCTGAGGGGTATTCGTCCAGATTGAGGTAAATCCAGCCGGCACGCATGTCGGTGAACGTCGCCTGCGGGAAACGGTTTTGGTCAGGCAATGTCGAGCGGGACGTCGCCGGAAACTGGATGAACTCGCAGAAATGGATGTTGCAAACGCTCGCCCCTTCGCCGTTTTCGTCCTCGTCGAACACGACCGACTCGGCCATGCTGCTGAAATTCTCGACATAGTCGCCACAGTCGACCGGCGCGCCGGTCACGCTCTCACGCCAGACGATCAGCGACGTCTCGAAATCGCCCGGGCCGCCGTTGATCCAGCGCGCGGCGAAGGTCGAGGGGAGCGGTTGCCGTCCGTCGGCGAGCGGCCGGTCGGGATGCTGAAATCGGCCATAGAACGTCCGTTGGAGCGGCTTCCGCGATGCCGGCAGCGACGCGCGCGACTCCAGGGTGCCGCCGTCAGGAATTGCGCGGACGTGCACCATTGGAGCGGTGCCGGCGTAATTCTGCATTGTGTCGGCGTACGCGTAATCACCGATCAGGACATTGTCAAAAAGGATGTCTGCGGTCCAATAACGCGGATCGGCCGGACCGCGGCCGGGCGCACAATTGCGGACGACGTCGATTGTGGCGTAACCGGTCGCGTTCTCATGCGGGATTCCGATGTCTTTACAGCCGGGAAGCTGTCCCTCGGTCAACGCGGCCTGCAGCCGCGCGAGACCGGCGGCGTCAATGCGCGACGGCACTGCGCCACAATTCTCCCTCTGTAGCCAGCCATTGCGTTGTACGTGCTCTCCCTCGGGCGAAACCGACATGCCTGTACCGCGCTCGCCACTGATCACGCCGCGCACGATCACGTCGTGAAGGTCGATGCTCTGCACGTCATAACCGGTCAGGTAAACGTCGAACGAGAGGACCGGATAGGCGAGGTCGGTCCACAATGTGACGCGCGCAATCTGCTCGACGTGACTCACGTTCGTCACTGTGAACAGCGTGGTCGGCCCGAGCCGCGAATCCGACACTTCGAAATACGGAAGCAGCAGTGTGGCCGCAGGCGCAACGCTGATGTCGCAACTCGCGTCGTTGTTCTTTGTGACGGGACCGGTGATGAGATTGGCCGCATCCGTCGTGAATGAGATTGCGAGCAGTGACGCGACGACAATCGAGCGGTGCAGGGTCAAGACGTACAACCTCCAATGGCCACAATGGTAATAATCACGGGTTCACGTCCTCTGCAGGACCAGGGAAGACACCGTCGACGTAGCCTTCGGTGAATTCAGTAGTAGGTAGCGACGGCGAACAGCCGTTGCCGAGGTATGCGGCGTCGAAGGAGACGGAGTAGCGCGCTTCGGCGCGCATGTCGAGAGCGATCCAGCCCTGACGCGGCGGAGCGTCGTTCTGGGTGTAATTCGCTGAGTCGAGATTGAAGTAGATCCATCCTGAAACGCTATCGTCGAAGGTGTTCTGTGGCAGGACGTCCTCGTCTCCCGCCTCGATCAGCGACGTGCTCGGAAGCTCGACCTCGTCGCCAAAGACGCAGCAGACGATGATTTCAGGACCAGGGATGCCTTCGCCGTTCTCGTCGTCATCGAAGGAGACGCTTTCGTAGACGGAATAGCTGTTGTTCGCGTAATCGGCGCACCTGGCGGTCGTGCCGGTGACGGGCTCACGCCAGATCTTCAGCCACGTCTCGAAGTATCCCGTTCCACCGTTGATCCAGCGCGCCGCAAACATCGTCGGCAGCGGCTGGCGGCCGTCGGCCGTGGGATTCGACGGATCCTGGAAGCGGCTGTAGAACGTCCGCTTGAACGGCATGCGGCGCGCCGGCAACGTTTTGCGCTCGCGAATCGAGCCGCCGTCCGGAATTGCCCGGATGTGCACCATCGGGTTGCCTTGTGCGAAGTTCTGGCCGCGATTCACCTGAAGGTAATCGCCGATCAGGACATTGTTGAAAAGGATGTCCTCTGTCCAATAGCGCGGGTCGGCCGGGCCGCGGCCTGCAACGCAGTTGCGGACGAGGTCGATGGTCGCGTAGCCGACGGCGTTCTCATGCGCATGGCCGACCCCTTTACAGCCGGCCACGGTACCCTCGATCAAGGCGCTCTGCATTTTCGCGAGCACGCTCTCCGGGACGTCGGGCGGAACCTCTCCGCAGTTGCCGGTCTGAAGATGCGCATTGTGATGGGCGTGCTCGCCGGCCGGCGATACGAACTTGCCGGTACCGCGCGCGCCGCCGATCCGGCCGCGCATGATGACGTCATAAAGATTGACGCTCTGTACGTCGTAGCCGGTCAGGTAAATGTCGAACGTAATGACCGGATACGAAAGATCGGTCCACAAGGTGACGCGCGCGATCTGCTCGACGTCGCTGACGTTCGTCACTGTGAACAACGTCGTTTCGCCAAGCCGCGCCTCGGCCACTTCAAAATACGGCAGGAGCAGTGTCGCGGCC
>DASVRB010000745.1:0-29358 GCA_036388835.1 Thermoanaerobaculia bacterium
AGGACATGATGGGCGGCCTGTTCGGCGGCAAGACCAAGCGCAAGAAGATGCGCGTCGGCGACGCGCGGGACATCCTCATCCAGGAAGAGGCCGAGAAGCTCGTCGATCAGCAGAACGTTGCGCGCGAAGCCATCGAGCGCGTCGAACAGAGCGGCATGGTTTTCCTCGATGAAATCGACAAAATCGCCGGCCGCCAGAACGCTGCCAATGGTCCCGACGTTTCGCGCGAAGGCGTCCAGCGCGACCTCTTGCCGATTGTGGAAGGGACGACCGTCAATACGAAATACGGGATGGTCAAGACGGACCACATCCTCTTCATTGCAGCCGGTGCGTTTCACGTCTCCAAACCGTCGGACCTCATCCCTGAGCTGCAGGGCCGCTTCCCGATCCGTGTGGAGCTCGAGAACCTCACCGAAAATGATTTCGAGCGCATCCTGCGCGAGCCAAAAAATGCATTGACCGCACAGTACGTCGCGCTCTTGAGCACGGAAGGCGTGACACTATCGTTCAGTGACGACGCCGTACGCGAAATCGCCCGATTCGCCGCGGTGGTCAACGACAAGACCGAGAACATCGGCGCCCGCCGCCTGCACACAATCCTCGAGCGCCTGCTCGACGAGCTGTCGTTCGAAGCGAGCGACATGGACGGCCAGCAGGTGACGATCGACGCCGCGTATGTAGGCCGCGTGCTGGAAGGCGTAGTCCGCGACGAGGATTTGTCGCGGTACGTTCTCTAGAGTTCCTCGGAGTTCCTCGGAGTTCCTCGGGTTCCTGGGGTTCCTCGGGTTTCGACACTCCGAGGAACTCCGAGGAACCGAGGAACCGAGGAACTCAGAACATGATCTTCGCCGCCACCTGAATGATTCGTGGACCGGCCGACGTGGTCGGGGAGCCGAAGCCGGTGGCGGGGTTGGTCTGCGGCACGAGCTGGCCGCCCTGGAATCCGTAATACGTATTGCGCACGGCGTTGACGTTGCTGCGATTGAAGACGTTGAACGCTTCCGCAATCAGCTGCAGGCGCATTGCGCCGGCGAGCGGAATGCTCTTGGCGATGCGCGGATCGACGGAGAACGTGCTCGGCAGGCGGAACGAATTGCGGTCGAATCCGGGCGCGCGATCGTTGCGCGTATTGCCGTCGTTATTGAGGTCGGTGCTGACGATGGCGGTATACGGCTGCCCGGTCTGATACGCGGCGATACCGCTCAATGACCATCCGCCGAGGACCCACTGACGCCAGCCGCGGAACGACTGCGTGTAGCCGTCCAGGTCCCACACGCCGCTCAAGACGACGCGGTGGCGCACGTCATTGTCGCCGGGCGCCCAGTCGCCGTCGATGTTCAGCGGATCCTGGATGTATTTCGCGTCGTCGGAGCCGCCCGGCACGACCGCGGTTGCGTCCGGACGATTGTCTTCCACCTTCGACCACGTATAGGCGAGACGCGCCTGCCAATGATTGGCGAAACGCTTGTTGAGGTCGACGGTCCAGCCGTTGTAGCGCGAATCGGCGCTGCTCTGGAACAGGATCACGCGCGAGAAATTCGCCAGCGGCCGCGTGGTGTAGCGCACATACGTCGCGTTGCCACCGGTGCTGATCGGCGTCGTGGCCGTCGTTGCGCCGCCGACGTTGTAGTCGATCGAGCGCTGCAGATTGTTGCCCTGCACGTGCTGGTAATTGAGGCCGATGCTGATGTCGTTCGTCACGCCGCGCTCCACGCCGATGCTGGCCTGATGCACTTCGGGATTTTCGAAATCGGGATCGAACGCAAAGATGGTCGGCTTCGGCAGCGTCACGCCGGTCGGCAGTGAGGCGTAAATGTTGGGGTACTGCGGGATGAGGTTGCCTGTGAACGTAATGGTCTGGACGTTGATGCCGTTGTTCGAGTGCGCGGTGCCGATCATGATCGCCGGCGTGCGTCCATAGAAGATGCCGTAACCGCCGCGCAGCACAGTGCGGCCGTCGGCGCCCGGCGTCCAGGCGAAGCCGAGTCGTGGCGCGATGTTGTTCGTGTCTTCAGGAATCACACTGGTGTCGATTCCGGCTGCGAGGAGCTGCGCGTCGGTATTGCGCACGTCCGGCTGTGCAATGGCCTGCAAGTCGTACCTCAAGCCGAGGCTCAGTGTGAGCGACGGCAGCATGCGCCACTCGTCTTGTACGAACAGACCGGTTTCCGCAATGTCCGGATTCGTCGTTGCGCCTGACGTGCCGGGGCCGGCGAACGCCTGCAGGAATCGCGACGGCTTGCCGTTCTGATAATCGGCAATGCTGTCGAATTGGTACGAGCCGGAGAAATTGCCGGGGAAGTAATTGAGGATTTCGTCGCGGCTGTAATCGAAGCCCGCCTTCACAGTGTGGTTGCGCATGACCGCGGTCACTGTGTCGGCGATCTGATAGCGCTTGATGGTCGTTTCACGCGGGCTGAAGAAATTACGGCCGATCGTCAGTACAGTCACGCCGCCCTGGCGAATGACCGCTTCCGGCATTGCGCTGTTCGCGAGACCCGGCTCCTGATCTTTCGCGTATTGGAAACGCGCTTCATTGAAGATCGCGCTGGAGAACGTCGAGCCGAGCGTCGCGGCATAGGTGTCGGTCGTGACGTTCGAGTCGCCGGTGTGCTCGAGCGCATTCGTGAGGCCGCCCGACTCGAAGTTCTTGCCGACGAATTCCTGACGGTTCGCACGCAGCGTCAGGTGGTTCGCACCCTTGCCGATCTCGTGATCGGTCTTGATGAGATAAACGTCCTGATCCTGATTGCGCGAATAGCTCTCCGCCAGTGCATTGAGCTTCGCCAGTCCTGCATTCGTCGCGTCATCGGTCGGATAACCGGCGGCCGGACGGCCGAGCACGACCAGGTTCGGAATCGAGTTCCGCTGTGCGTCGTAATTGACGAAGAAGAAGTGGCGATTGGGGACGATCGGTCCGCCCGCGCTCGCGCCGTACTGGTCGAAGTGATAAGGGCTCTTCGCGCGATTATTGATCTCGTTGATGTAATCGTTCGCATTGAGATCTTTGTCGCGCAGGAAGTAGAAGAGCGAGCCGTCGACGTCGTTCGTGCCCGATTTCGTGACGACGTTGATGACCGCCCCGCCGGCGCGGCCGTATTCGGCCGAATAGGCATTCGTATTGACGACGAACTCCTGCACCGCGTCTTGTGAGAACTGGTAGGGCGCGCGACCGGAGCCGGTGCGTCCCAGTGCCTGACCGAAGAACGTGTTGTCGTTGTTCGCGCCGTCGATGACGAGTGAATTCAACGTGCCGCGCTGACCGGCGAAACTGATGTCGCCCTGACGGACGTCTTTGACCACGCCCGGCGTCGTCAGTACGAAATCGATGAAGTTGCGTCCGTTGGTCGGGAGGTTTTCGATGGCCGTTTCATTGACGACGGAACTGATCTGCGTCCGTTCCGTTTCGACGAGCGGCGCGGAGCCGACCACAGTGACGGTGTCGGAGATGCCGACTCGCAGTGTCACGTCGAGGGTGACGGAGCTGCCGACGTTCACCGTGACGTTGCCGCGGCGGACCGGCTGAAAGCCTTCCAGCAACGCGTCGACGTTGTAGTCGGCAGGCGGCAGCAGCGCGACTTCGTAGTAGCCGGTCTCGTTCGTGACGGCGGTGCGGGTCGCGCCGGTCGCTACGTTCGTGGCCGTGACGGTGACGCCCGGCAATGCCGCGCCGGAGTCGTCGGTGATGGTTCCTGAGATCGAGCCGGTGCTGCTCTGCGCGAACAGCAGGCCGGGAATCAATAGACAGACGAACAGCAGGACGAGTGTTCCGCGAACGCTCATGGGCCTCCCTTTTGTGATGCGGTTGTATGAACTGGCGCCTGTTGGACCGAGGCGCTTCGAGAATATCATTTCGCGCCATGCCCATTGCCAGCGTGAACCCCGCGACCGGAGAGACGATGGCGACGTTCGAGGCGCTGTCGAGCGCGGACGTCGAGCAGCGATTGCAGAAGGCGGCGGATGCATTTGCGATCAATCGCGGCCGGTCATTCGGCGAGCGCGCGGAGCGGATGAATCGCGCCGCGGCGATCCTCGAGCGGCGCGCCGACGAGCTCGCGCGGATCATCACGATGGAGATGGGAAAACCGCTCGCGGCCGCGGTCGCCGAGGTGCGCAAATGCGCGATGGTCTGCCGGCATTACGCGGAACATGCGGAACAGTACCTTGCGCCCGACGTCATCGCCACGGACGCGCAGGAGAGTTACGTCCGCTTCGATCCCCTCGGCGTGATCCTGGCCGTGATGCCGTGGAACTTTCCGTTCTGGCAGGTCTTCCGTTTCTCGGCGCCGGCGCTGATGGCCGGCAACGTCGGAGTGCTCAAGCACGCGTCGAACGTGCCGCAATGCGCGCTCGCGATCGAGGACGTGCATCGCGAGGCCGGCTTCGATCGCGGTGAGTTTCAGACGCTGCTGATCGGCTCCGATCAGGTGGCGGCGCTGCTCGACGATGAGCGCATCCGCGCCGCGACGTTGACCGGCAGCGAGCCGGCCGGCGCGGACGTCGCCTCGAATGCGGCGAAGCGGATCAAGAAGAGCGTGCTGGAGCTCGGCGGCAGCGATCCGTTCGTGGTCATGCCCTCGGCCGATCTTGATGAGGCGGTGAAGACGGGCGTGAAGGCGCGCATCGTCAACAACGGCCAGTCGTGCATCGCCGCGAAGCGCTTCATCGTGCACGAAGAGATCGCGGATGAATTCGAGCGCCGTTTTGTGGCGGCGATCGAGGCGCTCACCGTCGGCGATCCGATGGATGAAGCGACGGACGTCGGTCCGCTCGCGACGCCGCAGATCGTCGACGATCTCGAGAAGCAGGTCGACGCGAGCGTGCGCGCCGGAGCGAAGCTGCTCGCGGGCGGCAAGCGGCTCCGCGACCGCGGCAACTTCTACGCGCCGACGGTGCTCAGCAACATTCCGCAATCCGCGCCGGCGTACGCGGAGGAGACGTTCGGTCCGGTCGCGTCGATGTTCCGCGTCAAAGACGCCGACGAGGCAATCCGGCTCGCGAACGCCACGATCTTCGGCCTCGGCGCGAGCGTCTGGACTTCCGACCGCGCCGAAGCGGAGCGCTTCATCGACGGCATCGAGTCGGGCCAGGTCTTCGTCAACGCGATGGTCGCCTCCGATCCACGCATCCCCTTCGGCGGCACCAAACACTCCGGCTTCGGCCGCGAGCTCGGTGTCTACGGAATTCGCGAGTTCACGAACATCAAGACCGTCTGGATCGCGAAACAGTCAGACGCGAATCGCCAAAAGAGCGACGCGCCCGAGTAGTTTGGAGTGCGGCGACGCCAGTCGCCGCTTTCACTCGCGACTCAATGCGACGGTCGTCGCGGCTGAGATCCTTCGCTGACGCTCAGGATGACGACAAGGAATTGCAACGCAACGCGGAAAGCGCTCGCCGCCGCCGTTGATGCCGGAGCAGTTTGGAGTGCGGCGACGCCAGTCGCCGCTTTCAAAAGCGGCAGCATGGCTGTCGCACCGCGGCCTCGCCGCAGCGTACGAAAGCGGTGGCCTTGCCACCGCACTCCAAAGCCTTACGGCGTGCTGTAGTGGATCTTCACCAGATCGGTCGAGCCGGCGGTCGACCACACCTCTTCGACCTTGTTCCCATCGAAACGAAAATGCACGCGCGAAGGTGGTCTCATCGCTGCACGCATGAGATGTTGGTACTATTTGGTATGTACTTGGTAGCAAACTGGTTTTATGGCGCGCGACATCAATCCGCTTCCCACTACGTTCCTGAAGCTGTCGACGACAGCGCAGGTTCTTCGCGGGCTCGACGAGCTGGTTGCTCGCGGGTTGTGGGGGAAGACGCGCAGCGAAGTCGCGGAGTCGCTCGTGCGCGCACAACTGCGCAATGAGCTGCGACAACTGTCACTTCCACTGACGGCCGCAAAGATGAGAAAGGGTCCTCAGCGCGCGGCTGCAAAGAAAACGGTCGCGGCGAAACGCCGCGCCTGATCGACAGAAAGGAGATCGCCCGCGTGTCGTCCGCTTTCCCGCTCCCAACGCCTGCCATGCGCGTCGACGTGGTCAACGAACGCGACGAAAAAGTCGGCGAGGCGCTGCGCCGAGAGGTGCTGCCCGCCGCGAAAAACTTTCACACGGCTCATGTCTTTCTGTTCGACGAATCAGGTCGGGTGCTGCTACAGCAGCTCGGCGCAAATCGCGAGCGGCATCCGCTGACCTGGGGTGCGTCGGTCGCGGGTTATGTTTTCGCCGGAGAGAGCTACGAGGCTGCGATCCGCCGCCGTGCGTTGCAGGAGCTGGGCGTCACCATCGAACCATTGCTCGTCGGGAAGATGGAAATGCTCGACCAACAGTCGCTCAAGTTCGTCTCGCTTTTCAGCGCCACGGTGACGGGTGACGTGACACCGGACCCGAATCACATCGCCGCGGTTCGCTTCATGACGCTCGACGAAGTGCAGAACGCGTTGCGCATGAATCCGGAGACGTTCACGCCGACGTTCCGGAAACTCTTCCCGTTCTATCTGCAGGTGCGGTGACGCAACCGCAGGAGACGGTTCGCCTCGACCGCGCCGGCGACGCTCCGACGGAGGTCTCGCGCGCCGAGCTGCTCGAGCTGTACCGCGTCGTCATCGATGAGTATCGATTTCAGGTGCGGTTCAACTGGGATCGCACGCAGTACTTTTTCGTGCTCAGCGCGGCGATGACGACAGGTGGCGCAACCGTGCTCGCGACGCTGAAGGCGTGGGGGCCGCTCGTCGCGATTTTTCTGTTCCTGCTCGGCGTCACAACGGCGCTGCTGGGCAGGCAGCTCGTGACCACCGGTCATGAGTACTACCGCCACATCGTCTACCGAAAGACCCTGCTCGAAGACCTTCTCGGCAGACTGCACAAGCTCCCCGGCTACGACTATGAAGACGCGGCGCTCTATCTCGGAACGACTTCGGGGATGAAGAAAACGCAGGAAATCATCACGAATCCGGAGTCGTACCTTTCCGCGCCTCTGCGGTCCGGAACGATCACTCACTCGCTCCGCGTGATCTTCGTGGCGTTTGTCGCTGTCGACCTTCTCGGATTCGGCGTCGCGGCGTATCAGTTGTTCTCGCTGCGGCCGTGATCACGTAGCCCCAAAACAAAAGCGGCGACCCGAAGGTCGCCGCTTGCTGGTTCTCTGAATTGGCTCCGACAGTAGGACTCGAACCTACGACCCGCGGATTAACAGTCCGCTGCTCTACCAACTGAGCTATGTCGGAGTGCTGTGCACATCCGAAGGGGGCGGAAAATAGCACCACGATTCCCCTCCGTCAAGGCAGCGAGCGGGTTAACGCCGTGTGTGGCGGATGGATTCCAGCCTCGCCCGACGCGACGGGTCGCGCTCGCGGCACGGCACTTTCGACGCGCTGGAGCGGCCGCGAGAAGTAGATGGCCGTCGATGCATCGGCGCGGTCTACAATCCCGCCCGCATGTCGCGCGAGATCGTGATCAATGCGACCCGACACGAGTCGCGGATCGCCGTGCTGGACGAGGGGCAGGTCGTGGAGCTCTGGGTCGAGCGCACCCGTCATCGCACGATCGTCGGCAACATCTACAAAGGTCGCGTGACGAAGGTGCTCCCCGGCATGCAGTCGGCCTTCGTCGACCTCGGGCTGGAGCGCGACGCGTTCCTCTACGTCTCCGACGTCATCGAGGACCTCGAAGAATACGAGAGCGAAACGCCCGACGAGCTGCACCTCGACGACGTGCCGCATCCGCATCGCCCCGAACAATCGATCGCCGACCTGTTGCGCGAGGGGCAGGAGATCGTGGTGCAAGTGTCGAAGGACACCATCGCCGGCAAAGGGGCGCGCATCACCAGCCACATCACGCTGCCGGGCCGCTTCCTCGTCTACATGCCGACCGTGACGCACATCGGCGTCTCGCGACGCATCGAAGACGAAGCGGAGCGCGCGCGTCTCAAGGAAGTGCTCGATCGCATCCGTCCGCACACGCACGGCGGCTTCATCGTGCGCACGGCGGGCGAGGGACGCGGCGAAGAGGAGTTCCAGTCCGACCTCCGCTATCTGACCGAGCTGTGGGATCAGATTCGCCGGCGCGCGGAAAAGTCGGCCGCCGCGACGGCGATTCATCACGATCTTGATCTGGTGTTGCGGACGATCCGCGACGTGCTCTCCTCGGAATTCAAGACCGTCTGGGTCGACTCCGTCGATCAGTACCAGCGCATCGTCGAGTTCCTCGATCAGATCCAGCCGCAGCTCGTGTCGCGCGTTCGTCTCTATCGCCGCGACGAGCCGATCTTCGACGAGTTCGGCATCGAGCCGGAGATCGCCAAAGCGCTGAAGTCGAAGGTGTGGCTGAAGTCGGGCGGCTACATCGTCATCAATCAGACCGAGGCGCTGGTGGCGATCGACGTGAACACGGGTAAATACGTCGGCAAGAAGAACCTCGAGGAGACGGTGTTCCGCACGAACGTCGAAGCGGCGAAAGAGATCGTGCGGCAGATCCGTCTGCGCGATCTCGGCGGAATCATCGTGCTCGACTTCATCGACATGGAGGACGCGGGCAATCGCCAGCGTCTGTTCGAAACGCTCGAGCACGAGATCAAGAAAGACCGGTCGAAAACGAAGATCCTGCAGATCTCGGAGTTCGGTCTCATCGAGATGACGCGCAAGCGCGTGCGGCAGAGTCTCGAGCGCTCGCTCACGCAGGCGTGTCCGTATTGCGGCGGCAGCGGGCGCATCAAATCGAACATGACGATCGCGCTCGAAGTATGGCGCGAGCTGATGAAGCTGCGCGATCTGCACGACGGCCAGGATGTGATCGTACGCGTCAATCCGATCGTCTACGGCACGCTGCGCACCGGCGATCCGATCTTCGAAGAAGTGGAGCGCTCGCTCGGCATTCATCTCGTGTTCAAGCCGGATGAGTCGCTGCATCACGAGCAGTTTGATGTGGTGCGGATCTGAGCGCGCGCGCTACGCGGGCGCTTAGGCGCGGAGGCGCTTAGGCGCTTAGGCGCTTGGGTGGCTTTGCGCGATCAACACGTGTTTAGTCGCGTGCGCCGTTGTCGCTTCAACTCACACTGCTCGTGTTTTCGCGAGACGGTACCCAAGCGCCTTTGCGCCTAAGCGCCTAAGCGCCTCGCTTATGCGCCCCGGCATGTCGCGTGCAGTAGGCTCCGCTCCGGAGTAGCGATGCCGCTCGACGAGACGTTTACTAACCTAGCAGCGTTCCTGAACAGCCTGGATGCCGAGGGGGAGCAGAAGTTCGAGCTCTCACACTCGCTCGTCATCATCTGTCCCGATTGCGGCAAGAACATCGCGTTTCGCGGCCGCTGCCCGAAATGCGCAGGCAACAGTTGGATTCCAGCCGGCCAGGCCGGCGGCATCTTCGAGCGGACGAAAGCTCAGCGCCTGCGGCGCATGATTGCGGACGATGACGTGACGCTGCGCGGCACATCGCGCGACGTCGTTCCGGCTGCGCCGCCGCTCGGTGCGACGAGCGATGTTGCGATGGGTGCAAATGCGCCGACGGCTGATCCTGCGATGCCTGTTGCCGATCCTGCTGCTGGTGCTCCTGCCGATGCCACTGCTGCTGCGGAGCCGGAGCAGGCGGGACGTCGCAGACGGCGCAAGAAGTAGTCGCGTCGCTGCGATTCGGCGGCCGGAGCGGCCGCCGCTCCACGAGGACGAAAGCTGAACGTCGCGGTGTTAGAGCGCGTGGCCTACTTGTCATCGGGCGCAATGCAGATGCTTCGCGCGACCCGCCGCCCAGGTCCCTCGCTACGCTCGGGATGACAGCGGGTGAACATTGCTAGTACAGCGTGCCCGAGGCTTGGCCAACCAGCGCTGCCGGCCGTGCCGGCCCGGCCTAGGGGTCGAGGCCGTCGCGCATGGCTTCTTCTTCGATGAATTTGAGGAAGAGCTCCGTCCACTCTTTCGTGTTTGGACGCGGGGTGCGCATGGCGGCGAGGCGGCGGCGGGCGTTTTCTTCGCGTTGTTCTTCGCGGCGGATTTCTTCGGCGAGCGCCTGGGCTACGGCGTGACGCACGGCCTCGCGATCCTTGAGCAGGATCACCGAGCGTGAGCGCGCGAGCGCGTCTACGAGCTCGCGCGCGAGGTGCTCCAGCCGTTCCCGCGATGGGCGCATCACGAAAGTTTAGTGCACCGGTTCATCGGGGTTTTCAGGAGTTTCGTCGGTGATTTCGTCCGTCATTCCGCCGGCCTCTTCGGCCGCTTCATCGACCGCCTCTTCCGGCTGCTCGCGCTCGAGCAGTTTCACCGCCGCGACGACGATGTCGTCTTCGTCGATGTTGATCACACGCACGCCCTGCGTCTTGCGGCCGGCGATGCGGATGCTGTCGACGCCGGTGCGGATCATCATGCCCTGCTCGGTGATGAGCAGGATCTGCTCTTCTTCGCCGACGTGCGCGAGGCCCGCGACCTTGCCGCCCTTTTCCGTGATCTTGATGTTCGAGAGTCCGAGTCCGCCGCGGCGCTGCAGGCGATACGCGGTGACGGGCGTCCGTTTGCCGAAGCCTTTTTCCGTGATCGTCAGGATGTAGCCGCGATCGTCGGCGACCGGCGCGACATCTTCTTCGCCTTCCGACTCCACCGTTTCTTCGATCAGCTCCTCGGCGACCGCTTCTTCCGGCACGTCTTCATCGACGGCCGGCGGCGGCGGCGGAACGTCGTTCGCCGAAGCCGGAAGCACATCCATCTCGATGACGTAATCGTCGCCGCGCAGCGAGATCGCTTTCACGCCGGCGGCGCCGCGGCCCATCGGGCGCACGTGCGATTCGGGGAAGCGAATGGCGGTGCCGCCGTGCGTGCCGACGAAGATCTCGTCGTTCCCTTTCGACAGACGCACCGCGTACAGATCGTCGCCTTCGAAGATGTCGATGGCGATGATGCCGGCAGCGCGGACGTTCGAGAACGCGGCGAGCTCGGTCTTCTTGATTCTGCCGCCGCGCGTCGCCATCACGACGTACTTGCCTTCCGTGAAGTCGCGCGTGGTGAGCAGCGCGCGCACGTTCTCGTTCTGCTCGAGCGGCAGCAGGTTCACGATTGCTTTGCCGCGCGCGTTCGCCGCGACTTCCGGAACCGCGTACACCTTCAGCCAATACATCCGGCCGCGATCGGTGAAGACGAGCACGTACGCGTGCGTCGACGCGACGAAGAGATGCTCGACGATGTCTTCTTCTTTCGTCTGCATCCCGATGCGCCCTTTGCCGCCGCGGCGCTGCGAGCGATAGAGCGACAGCGGCGAGCGCTTGATGTAGCCGCCGCGCGAGACGGTGATGACCATGTCTTCATCGGCCACCAGATCTTCGATCGAGATCTCGGTCGTGTCGGGAAGGATCTCGGTGCGGCGCGCATCGCCGTACGCTTCGCGGATGTCGCGCAGCTCGGTGGCGATGATGTCGAGGACGAGCTTCTCGGACGCGAGGATCTCGCGCAGGCGCGCGATGAGCGCGAGCACTTCCTGATATTCGTTCACCAGCTTTTCGCGCTCGAGTCCCGTGAGGCGCTGCAGGCGCATGTCGAGAATCGCCTGCGCCTGAATCTCGCTGAACTGCCAGCGCGCGATGAGTCCGTCCTTCGCTTCCTGGCCGGTGCGGCTGCCGCGGATGAGCGCGATCAGCTCGTCGAGCACGTCGAGCGCGCGGACGAGACCTTCGAGCACGTGCGCGCGCTCTTCGGCCTTGCGCAGATCGAAGCGGGTGCGGCGCACCACGATCTCTTTGCGGTGCTCGACGAAGTGCCGGAGGATCGTCGGGAGGTCCATGACCTCCGGCTTGTTGTTCGCGATCGCGAGAAAGATGATGCCGAACGTCGTCTGCATCTGCGTGTTGCGATACAGGTGGTTCAGCACGATCTCGGGGATCGCGTCGCGCTTCAACTCGATCACCACGCGGATGCCGTCGCGATCGGACTCGTCGCGCAGATCGGAAATGCCTTCGATGCGCTTGTCGCGCACCAGCTCCGCGATCTTCTCGAGCAGGCGCGCCTTGTTCGTCATGTACGGCACCTGCGTCACGACGATCTGCTGTTTCTCGCTCTTTTTCTGCGTCTCGATGATGGCGCGCGCGCGCACCTGGATGATGCCGCGGCCGGTCTCGTATGCCTGGCGGATGCCTTCGAGGCCGTGGATGTAACCCGCGGTCGGGAAGTCGGGGCCCGGCATGACGGTCATCAGCTCGCTGACCGTTGCGGCCGGGTTGTCGATGATCATCAGGCAGGCGTTGATGACTTCGGTGAGGTTGTGCGGCGGGATGTTGGTGGCCATGCCGACCGCGATTCCTGACGAGCCGTTGACGAGGAGGTTCGGGAACTTCGCCGGCAGCACCGACGGCTCGGAAAGCGAGCCGTCGTAGTTCGGCACCCAGTCGATCGTTTCTTTGTCGATGTCGTCGCGCAGCAGCTCTTCGGCAAGCCGCGTCAACCGCACCTCGGTGTAGCGCATGGCCGCGGGGTTGTCGCCGTCGAGCGAGCCGAAGTTGCCCTGGCCGTCGACGAGGCGATAGCGCATCGAAAAGTCCTGCGCCATGCGCACGACCGTGTCGTAGATCGCGGAGTCGCCGTGCGGATGGAACTTGCCCATCACGTCGCCGACGATGCGCGCGCTTTTCTTGTACGCCTTGCCGGCCGTGTTCCCCTGCTCGTACATGCCGTAGAGGATGCGGCGATGCACCGGCTTGAGGCCGTCGCGCACGTCGGGCAGCGCGCGTCCGATGATGACGGACATCGCGTAGTCGAGATACGACTTGCGCATCTCGTCTTCGATGTTGACCGGGTAGCGCTGCTCGATGAATTGCGGGGTATCGGTAGTGTCGTCAGCCATTCGTCAGGTGGAGGACAGGCAATCCTGCCTGTCCCTTTCTTTTCACGAGAGGACAGGCAGGATTGCCTGTCCTCCACTTTTTAGATGTCGAGGTTTTTCACTTCGAGCGCGTTGTCCTGAATGAAGACGCGGCGCGGCTCGACCTGATCGCCCATGAGGATGGTGAAGATCTCGTCGGCGCCGACGGCGTCCTGCACCGTGACCTGCAGCAGGCGGCGCGTTTCCGGGTTCATGGTCGTGTCCCAGAGCTGATCGGGGTTCATCTCGCCGAGGCCTTTGTAGCGCTGGATCGAGAGCCCTTTCTCCGCGAGCTTGTAGATCTGCTCGAGCAGCGCGTCGATGTCGGCGTACACGGTCTCTTCTTCGTTGTGCTTGGCGACGTACGGCGGCAGGCCGAACGCGGAGAGCTGCTCGTACGCCTTCACCATCTGGCGGAACTCGTACGTGCCGAGGAGATCGTTGTTGACCGAGTAGGTCTTGCCGTTGCCGTTGTTGCCGGAGCGGAACTGGATCGAGATCGTCTCGGTGATCTCGTCGCGCACCACGCGCACGTCGAGCAGACCGGCGGCGGTGAGCGCCTGCGAGAGCGAGGCGATCTTCGCTTCGTCGGCGAGCGCGGTGCGATCGGTGAACTGCTCGCGCAGGAGCACTTCCTGCGCATCGCGCGGAATGCCGCGCGCCGCGACTTTGCGCGCATGCGTGCGGAACTCTTCCATCCGCTGCAGCATGTTCATCAGCGCCTCGCCGCGGATCGTGAGCGGCTGGCCGACGAGGTTCGCCTTGAGCTGGTCGACAGGCGTGACCGGTGTCGGCGTCACTTCGATCGACTCCGCGACGCGGCCGAGGAGGAAGCGCGATTTCTCGACTTCATCCTTGAGGTACGTGTCCTTTTTGCCCTGCGTCACTTTGAAGAGCGGCGGCTGCGCGATGTAGAGATGACCGCGGTCGATCACCTCGCGCATGTGGCGGTAGAAGAACGTCAGGATCAGCGTGCGGATGTGCGAGCCGTCGACGTCTGCGTCCGTCATGATGATGATCTTGTGGTAGCGGAGCTTCGCGACCGAAAAGTCGTCGGCGCCGATGCCGGTGCCGAGGGCCGTGATCATCAGGCGGATCTCCTCGGAGGAGAGCATCTTGTCGAGACGCGCCTTTTCGACGTTCAGGATCTTGCCCTTGAGCGGCAGGATCGCCTGGAAGCGGCGATCGCGGCCCTGCTTCGCCGAGCCGCCCGCGGAGTCGCCTTCGACGAAGTAGATCTCGCAAAGCGCAGGATCGCGCTCGGAGCAGTCGGCCAGCTTGCCGGGGAGCGACGCGGAATCGAGCGCGCCCTTGCGGCGCGTCAAGTCGCGCGCTTTACGCGCGGCCTCACGGCCACGCGCGGCGTCGATGATTTTTTCAGCGATCCGTTTCGCTTCGCGCGGGTTCTCTTCGAAGAACTCGGCGAGCTTTTCGTTCACGACTTGCTCGACCCACGTCTTGACCTCGGATGAGACGAGCTTGTCTTTCGTCTGCGACGAGAACTTCGGGTCGCGGATCTTGACCGAGATGATGGCGACGAGTCCTTCGCGGATGTCGTCGCCTTCGATCGAGATCTTCAGCTTGTCGAGCACGCCGGTGTCGACGATGTACTTGTTGACCGTGCGGGTGAGCGCGCTCTTGAAGCCGACGAGATGCGTGCCGCCGTCGGCGTTCTTGATGGTGTTCGTGAAGGTGTAGATGCTGTCGGAGTAGCCGTCGTTCCACTGCAGCGCGATCTCGACCTGTTCGCCGTCTTCTTCATCGCGGATGAAGATCGGCGCTTCGTGCAGCGGCGTCTTGTTCTTGTTCAGGTCTTTGACGAACGCGGCGATGCCGCCCTCGTACTTGAATTCGTGATGCTTGTCGCTGCGATCGTCGCGGATCTCGATCTGAATGCCGGAGTTGAGGAACGCCAGCTCGCGCAGACGCTGCGAGAGCGTGTCGAAGTTCATCTCCAGGATCGAGAAAATCTCCCCGTCCGCTTTGAACGTGACGCGCGTGCCGCGCTGCGTCGTCTCTTCGCCTTTGACGATCGACGTCTTGGGCAGGCCGCGCTCGTAGCGCTGGCGCCAGACGTTGCCGTCGCGGTGAATCTCGAGCTCGAGCCACTCGGAGAGGAAGTTCACGACGGAGACGCCGACGCCGTGCAGACCGCCGGAAACTTTGTACGAGTTGTTGTCGAATTTTCCGCCGGCGTGCAGTTCGGTCATGATGACCTCGGCCGCCGAGCGCCCCTCTTCCTTGTGGATGTCGACCGGGATGCCGCGGCCGTTGTCCGTGACCGTCACCGAGTTGTCGACGTGGATCGTGACGGTGACGCGGTCGGCGTGGCCGGCCAGCGCTTCGTCGATCGCGTTGTCGACCACTTCGTACACCATGTGGTGCAGGCCGGTGATGTCATCGGTGTCGCCGATGTACATGCCCGGGCGCTTGCGCACGGCGTCGAGTCCCTTCAGGACTTTGATGTCTTCTGCTGTGTAGTTCTCGGCCATTCAGATCGCTTTCAGGATGCGGTTGGGGGCGGTTCCCGCGGCGTGGGCGGGAGAGGATTTTCGCCGCGATTTAGAACGCTTAATTGTACTGCATTTATTGCCTTTTCAGGCGAAATCGCGCGCGGCCGTAACTCTCCCGTTTTCAACACTTAGGCGGCGGTGCGGACCCGCTTCCAACGACGCCAGAAATGCCTCTTTGGCGGAGGTGGCAAAGACCTGCGTCGATTCCGGCAGCCTCGACAGCAGCTCCTGCAGGATTTCGAGGTCGAGCTCGGCGTCGACGTCGTCGAGCAGGAAGAGCGGCGCCTCGTCGTGCCGGCGGCGGAAAAGCTCGACTTTCGCGAACTTCAGGAAGAGGACGATCATCTTCTGCTCGCCGCCCGAAAGCACCTCGGAGGCGGGGCGTCCGTCGACCACCAGCTCGAGCAGATCGCGCTGCGGGCCGGCCAGCGTCATCTTGGCCCGCAGCTCGTGGCGGCGGATGCGGCCGATGTCATCGGTCGTGCTCGGCTTGTAGCGGAGCTCGACGTTCGAGACGTGATACGCGTGCCGCGCCACGATCTCCGCGAACACCGCGGCGAGGTCGCCGACGTACGCGCTGCGCGCGCGATGGACCGCCGCCGCTGCGACCATCAACTCGTTGTCCCACGCGTCGAGCGTTGCGAGCGAATGCGCCGCCAGAAGGGCGTTGCGCTGCTTGAGCACGCGCGTGTAGCGCGTCAGTTGCTCGAGATACGACGGCTGCACGCTGGCAATGCCGCGATCGACGAACCGCCGCCGATCCTCGGGCGTGCCGCGCATGACATCGAGCCGCGCCGCCGAATACGCAAAAACGCTGAGCGCGCTGAGGAACGAGGGGAGGGTGACCTTCTCCCCGTTGATCATCAGCACGCGTTTCTTCGTCTCACCGGTCTCGAGCCCGACCGAAAGGGTGCGCGTCAAGTTGTCGCGCTCGACCGCGCCGCTCACGAACACATTCAGCGCGTCGTGGCGAAAGATGCTGGCAATGCGGTTCGTGCGGAACGATTTCGTCGTGGCGAGAAAGTAGATCGCCTCGAGGAGGTTCGTCTTCCCCTGCCCGTTGCGCCCGACCACGATGTTGTTTTTCGGGTGAAAGTCGGTCGCCGCTTCGATGAGGTTCCGAAAGTTCTGGGTGGTGATCGAGCGGAGGCGCAAAGGCAGAGTTTATCCCGAGCGCAGCGAGGGATCTCCGGTGGCACCGCGACGCCTGGTGGAGGACAGGCGATCGCGCCTGTCCTGATGCGAGCACAGACGAAAAAGGACAGGCATGATTGCCTGTCCTCCACCGGGTTTTCTGGACGCGCGCAGGCGAATTTATCCCCAGCGCAGCGAGGGATCTCCGGTGGCACCGCGATGCGTGGTGGAGGACAGGCGATCGCGCCTGTCCTGATGCCCACACAGACGAAAAAGGACAGGCATGATTGCCTGTCCTCCACCGGGTTCTCATGGAGGCGCGCAGCGCCTCGGAAAATTTTTTTTGAGCGTTTACGCCAGCCGCATCGGCATGACCACGTACAGGTAATCGTACGGGAGGTCTTCCGCCGCAGTGGCGGGGCGGCCGATGCACTGGCTGTTCTCGTCCTTCAGATCGAGCGAGACGCTCGGCGTGTCGGTGGCGGAGAGGAAGTCCATCACGTACGCGGCGTTGAGGCCGACGAAGAACGGCTGCCCGGCGTAGTCGATCGGCACGGTCTCGCGGGCGTCGCCGAGCTCCGGGTTCGTCGACGAGACCGTCAGCTTGCCCGGCGCGAAATCGAAACGGACGGCGCGGGTACGCTCGTTTGCGACGAGCGAGATGCGCTTGATCGTCGAGAGGAGGCGCTCGCGATCGACCATCACCCGGCGATCGTTGTCGCGCGAGATGACTTCCATGTAGTTCGGGAAGTTGACGTCGATCATCCGCGCGAGGAGGCGGCGGTCGCCGGCCTCGAAGAAGAGCTGGTTCTCGGAGACGCCGAAACGGACGTTTCCTTCTTCACCGCCCTCCAGCCGGAGGATCTCGTCGAGCGCTTTGCGCGGGATGAGGATCGTGAGGTCGGTGCCCTTCTTTCCCTTGCCGGTGATGCCGGCCGGGAAGTTGATCAGGGCCATGCGGTGGCCGTCGGTCGCGACCATCTCCATCTTGTTCGGCTGGATTTTGAGGAGCGCGCCGTTGAGCTGGAAGCGGGTCTCCTCGTGGGTGATCGCGAACTTGACCTTCCCGACCATCGTTTTCAGCTCGCTGAGCGGAATCGAGTAGGCGTCACCGACATCCACCGTCGGCAGGGTCGGGTAGTCCTCGGCCGGAAGGCTGAGGAGGCGGAACTTCGCCGTGCCGGACTCGATCAGCATCGAGTTGTTTTCCTGCAGCGTGAAATGAACGTCTTCGTCCGGCATCGAGCGGACCACGTCGAAAAGACGTTTCGCTTCGATGGTCACTCCACCGGGGGTGGTGATGCGGGCACTGGTCGAGCTGAGGATGGTGACGTCGAGATCGGTCGCCGCAATCTGGAGACGTCCGTCGGCGGCCTTGAGCAGGACGTTCGACAGAATCGGAATCGTCGAACGCTTTTCGACGACCCCCTGGCAAAGCTGGAGTTCTTTCTGAAGATCCGCTTTTCCGACGGTCAGCTCCATGTGGTCTCTTCCTTCAAACCGATTCTTATTCTCTTGTAGTGGTAGTAGTAGGCGGTGCGGAATTCGTCAGGACTCGACGCAAACCGTTCGAAAGTATAGCAGTCTTCGACTTTTGAGCCTGTGAGTTCGGACGGCAGGAAACTGCGGAGAATCAGGCCGTTTTCCGCAGATTCGAGGGGGTTCGCGAAATCCGCAAAATCGCTCCACACGATTTGTTCAGGGCTTTCCGCAGGGTCTGTGGAAGGCTGATGGGGGGCGCCGGTCATCGGAACTGCTTCGCCAGCGCTTCGACCGTTCGCGCGAACTGCGCGTCCGCATCCATCTGCTTTTTGATCTGCTGGACCGAGTACATGACGGTGGAGTGGTGCTTGTCGGCGAAGATCTTTCCGATCTCGGGGTACGACAGGTCCGTCAGCTCTTTGCAGAGATACATCGCCACCTGCCGCGGGAAGGCGATCGTCTTGGCGTTGCTCTTCTGCTTGATGTCCGAGACTTTCAGCCCGTAGTGCGCCGCCACGACCCGCAGGATCTCCGGCGCGTTGATCGGCTTGTCCTCTTTGGAGAGGATGTCCTTCAACGCTTCCTTCGCCAGGTCGATGTTCACGTCCTTGCCGGCGAGCGAGGCGTAGACCGCGATCTTGTTGAGGTGACCTTCCAGCTCGCGTACGTTCGAGCGGACCCGCTCGGCGATGAAGAGCGCGACCTCCTGCGGGATGTTCAGCCCTTTGTCTTCCGCCTTTTTGCGAATGATCGCGACTTTCGTCTCGAGATCGGGCGGCTGGATGTCGGCCGTGAGACCCCACTCGAATCGGGAGCGGAGGCGCTCTTCGAGAGTGGGGATCTCTTTCGGCGGACGGTCCGAGGTGAAGACGATCTGCTTCTGCGCCTCGTAGAGAGCGTTGAAGGTGTGGAAGAACTCTTCCTGCGTCCGCTCCTTGCCGGCGATGAACTGGATGTCATCGAGAAGGAGGGCGTCGATGGAGCGGTAGCGGTCGCGGAACGACTGCATCTTGTCGTAGCGGATCGAGGTAATGAGCTCGGTCACGAACGAGTCGGCCGACATGTAGGCGATCTTGAGCTTCGGCCGGAGCTCGCGCACCTGCTGGCCGATGGCCTGGATGAGATGCGTCTTGCCGAGACCGGCGCCGCCGTAGATGAAGAGCGGATTGAATGAGCCGCTCGGGTTCTCGGCGATCGACTTCGAGGCGGCGTAGGCGAGCTGGTTCGAGTTACCGACGACGAACGACTCGAAACGGTAGCGCGGATTGAAGGTCGCGGCCGGGAGCTCGTCTTTCGGCGGGGCGATCTGCGGGCCGGGCTCGACGTTGCGGGTGATCGAGCTGTCGATCACGAAATTGATCTGGACCTTCTCGGCGCTGACTTCGTTCAGGAAGCCGCGGATCTGGGAGCCGAAGCGCTCGCGGATTTCATCGACATAACGCTGAGAGGGAACCGCGATGTCGAGCGTGTCGCCTTTGTGCCCGGAAAAACGGGTGGGCGCGAGCCACGTGTCATATTCCGTCCGGTCAACGACTTGCTCGATGCGGGCGAGGACCTGGCTCCATATACTCATGCGGGACGAACGCCGCTATCTCATTGAGAATCCACAGTTTTTCCACAGTTGTGGAAATTCTGGCTCTGGATAGGGGGACGGAGTCTAGCACAGCGTTTCGGGAGCGTGAAGGCGGAAAAATGCGGCCCGGACGAAGTGGAATAAGGCTCTCTTCCAGGGGCGTTTGCGCGCTCGGCCTGCGGACTGCCGTCGACGCTCGTTTGACCGTCCCACGTGGCCTGACTATACTCACCGCTTTCTTTTCAGAGGGTTAGCAAATGGCAATGAAGCGTACGTATCAACCGAACAACCGGCGTCGCAAGCGCACGCACGGTTTCCTTGTCCGCATGCGGACCAAAGACGGCCAGGCCGTCCTCTCCCGCCGCCGTCGCAAGGGCCGCAAGCGCCTCGCTGTCTAAGCGGGCGCTCGCGGTACTCCCGGTGGAACGCCTTCGGTCCGAGGCGCTGCCGAAAGAAAGACGGCTTGCGAAGCGCCGCGAGTTCGTCCGGGTTTACGAAACGGGCCGGAAGCACTTTTCCCGCTATACCGTCCTCTTCTTCGCCGCCAACGGTTTGTCGCACTCCCGCATCGGGATCACCGCGACGAAGAAGCTCGGGAAAGCCAACGTGCGAAACCGATTGAAGCGCTGGACGCGCGAGGTCTACCGCCGGCAGCGTGAGCCGCTCGGCCTCGACGCGAGGACCATCGACATCGTCGTGAACGTGAAGCAGAACGCCGCCGCGTCTTCCTTCGAGGACTTCAGCCGCGATCTCGTTCGCGGTCTGCAGCGCGTGCTCGCGGATTCGGCCGCCCGCCCCTCATGAGCGGGCGCCGCGTCGCGCTTTTCTTCCTCCGCCTCTACAAGCGGTTCATCTCCCCACTGCTCCCGCCGATGTGCCGTTTCGAGCCGACCTGCTCTGTGTATACGATGCAGGCCGTCGAGAAATACGGAACTCTGCGCGGCTCCTGGCTCGGCTTCCGCCGCCTGGCCCGCTGCCATCCGTTCAATCCTGGAGGTTGGGACCCGGTCCCGTGACATGGAAAAAAGAATCTTCCTGGCGATCGTCATCTCGATCGCGGTGCTCATCGGCTGGAGCGCGATCGCTCCGCGCCTGTTCCCCGAACTGGCCAAGAAGCCGGTCCCCGCTTCGGCGACCGACACCACCGCCACTACACCTCCGGCGTCCAATCCTCCGGCGTCAACAGCCGGCGGCGGCGCAGCAGCGGTCACCGGCACTGCCGCACCGACCACCACCTCGCCGGCAGCGGCAGCCGCAACTCCGCAACTGAACCCCGCCAGTACGGCCGCCGTTGCGGCGACGGCGGTTCAGCGGAGCGTCGTCGACACGCCCGAGTACACGGCCGTCCTCTCCAATCGCGGGGCGCAGCTCATCTCCTTCAAGCTCAAAAAGTACAAGCAGAAGGGGAGCGAAGAGCTGGTCGATCTCGTCAAGACGCGCGAGCCGCACCGCACCGATTTTCCGTTCACCCTCGTGCCGCGCGATCCGGACATGCGCCGTCTGAACAGCGTGCTTTACTCGGTTCGCGAGAGCGTCGACCCGAAAGGGCAGAAGGTCATCGAGTACCGCTACTCCGACGGCCGCGTCACCGCCACGAAGACCTTCCGCTTCTCCCGCAGCCCGTTCCTCTTCGACTTCAGCGTGCAGGTCACGCCGCCGACGCAGTACCGCGTCGCCGTCGGCCCCGGCATTCGGAACCTCGCTCTCGAAGAGCAGGACACGCAGGTCGTCACCACCGGCAACGGCGTCACCCAGACCGAAGGGAAGTTCCGCATCCACCGGCGCGACAAAGCGCCGGCACTGCAGGTTCATCCGGGCGTCGAGTACGTCGGCATCGAAGACAACTACTTCCTGACCGCGCTCCGCCCCAGGCAGGCGCGCGAGGCGTCGTTCCAGAACGTGGTCTTCAATCACGTCCGCACCAAGGTCAAGCGCAACGATCTCTACGCCGGCCTCAATGCGACGACCGACGGCGTGGTCGCCGGCGACGCGTTCTTCGGCCCGAAAGAGACGAAACTCCTCGACGCGTACAACATGGGCGAGGCGCTGCAGCTCGGCTGGTTCGGCTGGGTGGCGCGCCTCTTCCTCGAGGCGCTGCTCTGGATCAATCAGTTCACGCGGAACTACGGCTTCGCGATCATCGTCCTGACGGTCCTCATCAAGATGGCGCTCTACCCGCTGCAGCACAAGCAGAACGTCTCGATGAAGAAGATGCAGCGCGTGCAGCCGAAAGTCGAACAGATCAAGGCGAAGTACAAGAAGTCGCGCACCGACGCCGAGCAGCGGACGAAGATGAACACGGAGATGATGCAGCTCTATCAGAAAGAGGGCATCAATCCGATGGCCGGCTGTCTGCCGCTCGTCCTGCAGCTCCCGATTCTGTGGGGCTTTTACAACCTGCTCTCCCGCGCCATCGAGCTGCGCGGCGCTCCGTGGATCCTCTGGATTCATGATCTGTCGGAGAAGGATCCGACGTACGTGCTGCCGATCCTGATGACGGTGACGATGTTTCTGCAGACGTACCTGATGCCGGCCACCGGCGACCCGATGCAGCGGCGGATGTTCCTCTTCATGCCGCTGATCTTCGGCTTCCTCTTCAAGGATTTTCCGAGCGGGCTCGTTTTGTACTGGCTCGTGCAGAACGTCTTGACGATCATTCAGCAATTGATCATGAATAAATGGTGGAAAGATCATCCGGCTGAAGTCCAGAATGGATAACGAGCGATGAGCCAGCGTTTTGAAGGACGGAATCTCGAGGAAGCGCTGCAGACCGCGGCGCAGGCGCTCGGAGTGGAGCGCTGGCAGTTGTCTCACCATGTTCTGCTGCAGAAGCGCGGCTTCCTCGGCGGGTTCAAGCGCGTCGTCATCGACGTCGACGTGAACGTCGATGCGCCGCCGCCACCAGCGCCGCCTACACCGCTCGAGACGTATGCCGACGTGCCGGTGCGCCGCGAAAGCCGCGGCGGCAGCGGCGCCGGACGGAGCTCCGGCGGCCGCGGACCACGAGGCGGCGGAGGCGGTCGCGGCGGAGATCGTGGCGGCAATCGTGGAGGCGGTGGCCGCGCTCGTGGACGCGGCGGCCAGACGGACTTCCGAGTCGGCGACTTTGAAACGTTTCTCGGCGATGTCCCTCAGCAGGGGGAGGAGAGCGAGCAGGCACGCACCGCGCGCGAGTGGTGCGAACAGGCGCTGACGCTCTCGAAGCTCGATGTGATCGCCCGCTCGGAAGAGAACGAGACGCAGATCATCATCCGCCTCTACGGCGCCGACTCGCGGATGCTCACCGATCGTCACGGCGAGCTGCTCGACGCCGTGCAGGTGCTGGCGAACAAAGCGCTGGTCGGCCGCAAGGTCGAGAAAGAGATCGAGCTCGATAGCGAGGAGTTCAAGGAGCGCCGCAACGAGGATCTCGAGCGCCGCGCCTTTGCCGTCGCCGAGCGGGTCAGCCGCGGCGGCCGCGAAGAGCTCCTGCCGCCGATGTCGCCGATCGAGCGCCGCATCGTGCACCTCGCGTTGCGCGATCACGACGACGTCACCACCGAATCGCGCGGCGAAGGCTTCTACAAGCGGGTGGCGATCATCCTCCGAGCCGAAGCCGAAAGCGCGCAGCCTCGAGAGTCGCAGGAGTCGTGAACCTCGACACGATCGTTGCGCCTGCGACCCCGCTCGGCCGCAGCGCGCTCGCGATCGTGAGAATCGATGGGCCGCGGGCGGGGGAAATTCTTGGTGCCCTGACGCGGGCCTCGCTGCCGCCGGTTCGTGTCGCTACCCACACCACGTTGTTCTCGGTTGTCGGTTCTGAGTTGTCCGTGAGTGATCGCATGGGCGAAGGTGCACAGACAACCGACAACCGACAACCGACAACGCCCCCCGAGCCGCTCGACGACTCCGTCGCCATCCACTACAAATCCCCCCACTCCTTCACCGGCAACGATCTGGTCGAGCTGACGCTGCATGGGAATCCGCTGATCGTCGAGCGGGTGATTGCGGCGTGCGTGGCGCTCGGGGCGCGGATGGCGGAGCCGGGGGAGTTCACCGAGCGGGCGGTGCTCAACGGGAAGCTCGACCTGGTGCAGGCGGAGTCGATCGCCGATCTGATCAACGCGCGCACGGCACTGCAGGCGAAGTTGTCGCTCTCGAATCTCGAGGGGCTGCTCAGCCGGAAGGCGGCGGCGATCCGGCAGACGCTGCTCGAGGTCATCTCGCGGCTGGAGGCGGCGCTCGACTTTTCGGAAGAAGGCTACGAATTCATCACCCGCTCCGACGTGGAGGAGCGTCTCCGTCTCGCCCTCGCTGACGTATCCGCATTGGCGAATACGTTCCGTCGCGGCCACGCCACTACCTCCGGCCTGAGCGCGGTGATCCTCGGCCGGCCGAATGCCGGCAAGTCGACGCTGCTCAACCGGCTGGTCGGCAGCGACCGCGCCATCGTCACGCCCATCCCTGGCACCACCCGCGACATCGTGCGGGAGACCATCGAGATCGGCGGCCTGCCGGTGACGCTGGCGGACACGGCGGGCCTGCGGGAGAGTGCGGACGTGGTGGAGGGAATCGGGATCGAGCGGGCCCGCGCCGCGGCCCGGAGCGCCGACATCATCCTCTATTTAATAGATGCGTCGGCCGGGATGACCGCCGAGGACGAGCGCGAGCTGGCGGAGCTGCCGCACAACGCGGAGATCGTCTACACCAAGTCCGATCTCGGCACTGCTCCTCCCGATGCGCTTGCCATAAGTGCCGCATCGGATCACGGCATCGATCTGCTGCTCGCTCGCTTGGATGAGCTCGTCCGTGAACGATTCGCTGCCCCCGAGGGAGCGCTGGTAAACGAGCGGCAGCGGCTGGCGGTGGCTGAGGCGGCGGACGCACTCTCCGTTGCGCTCGAATCGCTAGATCACGAGGCCGACGAACAGATGATCCTCGTCGACCTTTACCGCGCGGCGAACTCGCTGGCCCTGCTCACCGGTGCCATCACCCGCGAGGACGTCTACACCGAGATCTTCTCCAAGTTCTGCATCGGCAAGTGAGCGGGCGGGGAAGTCATCCGCTCGCGTGCAGTGTTCCACGTGGAACATGTCTGCACCCTACGACATCCTGGTGATTGGCGGCGGTCACGCCGGCGCGGAGGCGGCGCGAGTTGCCGCCCGCGGCGGTGCGCGCGTGGCCATGATCACCATGGCCGCGGACGCAATCGGCCGCATGTCGTGCAACCCCGCCATCGGTGGCCTGGCCAAAGGAAACCTGGTCAAGGAGATCGACGCCCTCGGCGGCCTGATGGGGGAGGCGACCGATCGCGCCGGCATCCAGTTCAAGGTGCTGAACCGCTCGAAGGGTCCCGCCGTTCAGGGCCCGCGCGCACAGTGCGACCGCGATCTCTACGCCGAGGCGGTGCAGTCGATTTTGACGGCGGAGCCGAACCTCGACGTCGTCGAAGCATCGGTCTCCGCGCTGATCATTCACGGCTCCAGCGTGCGGGGCGTCGTTCTCGGCGACGGCAGCCGCCTCGAAGCGAAGGCGGTGATCGTCACCACCGGCACGTTTCTCCGCGCGCTCATGCACTCCGGCGAGCAGCAGACCGTCGGCGGCCGCTTCGGCGAACCGTCTGCCGAAACGCTCTCTGACTCGCTCCGCGCGCTCGGCCTCAACCTCGGCCGGCTCAAGACCGGCACCCCGCCACGCGTCGACAAGACCACCGTCGACTACTCCCGCCTCGAAGAAGCTCCCGGCGATGCGACGCCGCGGCCGTTCTCGATCCTGACCGACCGGCTCGAGCAGCCGCAGATCCTCTGCTGGCTCACATACACCGGCGCATTCGCCCACGAGTTGATTCGGGCGAACCTGCATCGCGCGCCGATGTACTCCGGCCAGATCAACGCGGCTGGACCGCGCTACTGCCCGTCGATCGAGGACAAGGTGGTCCGCTTTGCCGAGAAGGAGCGCCACCAGGTGTTCGTCGAGCCGGAGGGTTTGCAGCATCCGTGGCTCTACATGAACGGGATCTCGACCTCGCTCCCGGCCGACGTGCAGGAGGCGGTGATCCGTTCGCTCCCCGGGTTCGAACAGGCGAAGATCGCCCGTTACGGCTACGCGGTCGAGTACGACTTTGTGAATCCGGAGCAGCTCGATCCGACGCTGCAGGTGCGCGGCGTGGAAGGCCTCTTTCTCGCCGGCCAGATCAACGGCACGTCCGGATACGAGGAGGCGGCGGCGCAGGGACTCCTCGCCGGGCTGAACGCCCTCCAGAGCGTTCGCGGCGGCGAGCCGGTCATCCTCCGCCGCAACGAGGCCTACACCGCGGTGATGATCGACGACCTGGTCACGCTCGGCACCGAAGAGCCGTACCGGATGTTCACCTCCCGCGCGGAACACCGGCTATTGCTCGGCTGCGATTCGGTTTACGAGCGTCTTTCGCCCATCGCCGACCGCCTCGGTGTGCTCGATTCCGAGCGCAAACGCCGCGTCGAATCGCGCGTCGCGCGCATGCAGCGCGCCGCCGAGCTGGGAGAGGCGGAGATTCGCCCCGATCGCGGCACCGTGGCCTGGCTGCGGGAAGCCGACATCGAGCTCACCACCCAGACCACCGTCGGCAAGCTGCTGCAGCGGCCTGGACTCGATCTCGAGCGCCTGCTGACCGCGGCCGAAACCGCCGTTCCGGAGCTGGCCAGCGCCTATCGCGATCTATCCGAAGAAGAGCGGGAAGGGGTCGTGAGCCGCCTTCGGTACTCCGGCTATATCGAACGGCAGCAGCGCGAAGCCGACAAACTGACGGCCGACGAGGATCTGCGCATCCCGCCGGAGATGACGTACGCGTTGCCCGGCCTCTCGCGAGAGATGACCGAGAAACTCACCCGCGTCCGCCCCGCCTCACTCGGGCAAGCCAGTCGCATTCCGGGAGTCACGCCCGCGGCCATCGCCATCGTGCGGATGCACGTGCGGCGGGGGGCGTGACGTTGTTGTTGGGCTGGTGTCGGGTGTCAGATGTCTGGGGTTTCTCGCCTGGACGGAGCGTGATGCACGTGCAGAGCTCCCGAGGGTGCGTCCAGGCGAAACACCGCAGACACCTGACACCCGACACCCGGCCTAACAACATCAAAAACAGATGAGCAACCTCGACCTCTACAAGTCCGAGCTCCTCAAATGGACCGCCAAGGTGAACCTGATCGGTCCGGAGGCGAAAGAGCATCTCGACGAGCACATCGCCGAGGCGCTGGCGGCGGCGGAAATCCTCCAGCCGAGGGGGGAAGTGATGGATTTCGGGTCGGGAGGCGGGTTGCCGGCCATTCCGATGGCGCTCGTTTCTCCGGAGGCGCGGTTCCACTTGGTCGAGGCGGATCAGAAGAAGTGGGCGTTTCTGAAGCACATCGTGCGGGAGTGCGGCTTGAGCTCCCGTGTGTACGGTGATAGATTGTCGCGCCTTCTGCCGCGGCTCCCTCGAGACCTCCGTTTTTCACTCGTCGTATCGAAGGCGGTCGGATATCCGGAGGAGTGGGTGCCGTCGTTGAAGGATCATCTGGAAGACGGCGCCCGGATCGCACTTTTCCAAGGCACGCCGGAAGTTCCGGAGATCGCGGGCTTCAGTCGCGGTGAGGTGGTCCCGCTGCCGCGCGGCGAATCGAATTACCTCGCGCTGTTGACGTTCCACGTGGAACATAGCGCCGTCAGGCCTGAAGCCTGAATTGACGGGCATCTGAATGACGAAGATCGTTTCGCTTGCGAATCAGAAGGGCGGCGTCGGCAAAACCACGACCGCCATCAACCTCAGCGCCTCACTGGCCGCATGCGAGCGCAGCGTGCTGCTCGTCGACCTCGATCCCCAGGCCAACGCGACGTCCGGCGTCGGGCTCGACAAGCGGAACGAGAAGTCGATCTATCCGGTCCTGACCGATGGGATGAGCATCCGGGAAGTCATCCAGAAGACCGACCTCCCGAATTTCGACGTCGCTCCCTCATCCGTCGACCTCGTCGCCGCCGAGCTCGAGCTTTCGGACGCCATCGGCCGCGAGTTCTACCTCCGTCGCGCCCTGCAGGAAGTGGCCAAGGACTACGACTACATCCTCATCGACTCGCCACCGTCGCTCTCGCTCCTGACCGTGAACGGCCTCACCGCAGCGAACTCGGTGCTGGTGCCGATGCAGTGCGAGTACTTTGCGATCGAAGGGATCGCGCAGCTCATCAATACGGTGGAGCGCGTCCGCGACATGCTCAACCCCGGGCTGGAGATCGAAGGAATCGCCCTGACCATGTTCGACGAGCGCATGAACCTGGCGCGGCAGGTGGCGGAAGAGGTCAAAAGCCACTTCGGCGACAAGGTCTACAACACCGTGATCCCTCGCAACGTCCGGCTCGGTGAAGCGCCGTCGTTCGGCAAGCCGATCATTCTTTATGACATCCGCAGCCGCGGCAGCGAAGCGTACGTCAACCTCGCCAAAGAGTTCATCCAGCGCGCAGAGACTGTCCTGACATGAGTACCCAGAAGAAAGCCCTCGGGCGCGGCATCGGCGCGCTCATTCCCAGCCGTCCCGCCGCGGAAGCCGCTCCGGCCGCCGCGCCTGCCGCTCCGGCCGGTGCCGGCCTCGCCAACGTGCCGATCGGCGAGATCTCGCCGAACCCATACCAGCCGCGCCGCACCTTCAACGACGCCTCAATCGAGGAGCTCTCCCGCTCCGTCCGCGAGCACGGCATCATCCAGCCGCTCGTCGTCACCAGGACCGGCGACAACAAGTACCGGCTCATCGCTGGCGAACGCCGTTTCCGCGCGGCCCAGAAGGCCGGCCTCGAGGTGGTCCCGGTGGTCATCAAAGAGACGATGACCGACAGCGACGTGCTGCAGGTCGCGCTCATCGAGAACATCCAGCGCGAGGACCTCAACCCGATCGAAGAGGCGTACGCCTACCACCAGCTCCACGAGGAGTTCAATCTCACGCAGGAAGAGATCTCCAAGCGCGTCGGCAAAGAGCGCTCGACGGTGGCGAACTTTCTCCGCCTGCTGCGGTTGCCCGATCCGGTGAAGAAGCTCCTCGCCGCCGGTCAGCTCTCCATGGGCCACGCCCGCGCGATCCTGGCGGTCGATTCGGCGAAGAAGCAGGAGCAGCTCGCCGAGCGGGTAGTCAAGCGCAACCTGAACGTCCGCCAGACCGAGATGCTGGCCGCGGAGAGCTCGCCGAAGACGGAGCAGCCGGAAAAAGAGAAGGACGTCTTCACGCGCGACGCTGAGGATCGGCTGACAAGAGCTTTGCGCAGCAAAGTAGAGATCGACCGCAAACGGCGCGGCGGCGTCATTCACGTCCGTTTCGGCAGCGAGGACGAGTTGATCCGGCTCGTCGATGAAATGATGGGGCGGAGGAGATAGTCTCGACCGAGACTCTGGAGACAAGATGAAGAAATCAGGCGATTTGAACGGCTTTCTCGACCGCGGTGCGACATTTCGTGGTGAGCTCGAGTTCGAAGACACGATGCGCATCGACGGCAAGTTCCACGGGAAGATCCGCTCGAAGAATGAACTGATCGTCGGCGAGAGCGCGCACATCGAAGGCGAAGTGCACGTCGGCCGCATCGCCATCAGCGGCACGATCGTCGGCAAGATCACGGCCGACCAGCGCGTCGAGATTCACCGCAACGGCAAGGTCTACAGCGACGTCGATACGCCCGCGCTGATCATCGAAGAAGGGGCGATTTTCCAGGGCAACTGCGTGATGGGCGACAAGAAGCCCGGCGCCGTCGTCACCAACATCGCCGCGAAGGCATAGGGAACGACGAGGGCGCCTCCGGCGGGCCGGCCGGGCCGGCAGCCCTTGTTTTCGCGAGAAGCGCGCGTCCTGCAGAGCAACAAGGGCTGCCG
>DASVRB010000746.1:0-3763 GCA_036388835.1 Thermoanaerobaculia bacterium
GAGGAACTCCGAGGAACTCCGAGGAACCCCGAGGAACTCCGAGCGCCCCCCTTGGTACTGAACGTGCGGACTCACCCGGCGTGCCCGGAAAAGACATCATCGTCATCGGCACCTCGGCGGGTGGGATCGAGGCGCTGCAGAAGCTCGCGGCCGCGCTGCCAATCGATTTCCCGGCGTCGATCTTCGTGGTCCTGCACACCTCCCCGAGCTCGCCGGGCGTGCTGGCGCACATCATCGATGAGGCGGGCCCGCTGCCGGCGGCAAACGCCGTCCGAGGGGAGCGCATCCGGCCTGGCCGGATTTATGTCGCGCCGCCGGATCACCATCTGCTGATCCTGCCCGGAAAGATCGAGCTGACGCGCGGACCGCGAGAGAACCGCTTCCGCCCTGCCGTCGATCCATTGTTCCGCTCTGCCGCACAAACCTATGGGCCGCGAGTCGTGGGGGTGATCCTCACCGGCGGTCTCGACGACGGCACGAACGGCTTGTGGATCGTCAAACAGCTCGGCGGCACCGCCATCGTGCAGGATCCCGCGGAAGCGATGGCTCCGTCGATGCCGCTCAGCGCGCTGCGACACGTGCGCGTCGACCACAAAGTTCGGATCGCCGAGCTCGCACCGCTGCTCGTGCGGCTGGCCGCGGCTCCTGCCGACGCGGTGGAAGGAGGTCTCACAATGCCGGAAGACGTGAACATCGAAGTCAACATCGCGAGGGAAGACAAAGCGAGCGACGCCGGCGTCTGGACGCTGGGAGAGCCGTCCAAGTACGCCTGTCCCGAATGTCATGGCGTGCTGCTGCAGATGAAAAACGCGGCACCGCTCCGCTTCCGCTGCCACACCGGTCACGCCTACACGGTCGAGAGCCTGCTCAGCGAGATGGACGAAATGATCGAAGAGTCGCTCTGGAGTGCCATCCGCGCGCTGGAGGAGCGGGCGATGCTGATGCGCCACGCCAGCACGCACCTCACAGAGACGAACGGCAATGCGGACGAATTGCTCGAGCACGCCGAAGCAACGCAGCGCCGCGCCGAGGTCGTCCGCCAGGCCGTCATGAGCGAGGCGGCGACGAGAGCGAGTGCAGCGGAGCGGTAGGCGGAATGCGAGGCGCTTAGGCGCGGAGGCGCTTAGGCGCTTGGGTGACTTCTCGCCCGATCATCCCCACGCGCAACACCACCCAAGCGCCTCGGCGCCTAAGGGCCCAAGCGCCTCAACTCATGGTTGAGCCCGAATGCGGGTTTTCCCTGACCTGCTCACGCCTCTCCCGATTTCTGCCGTCACATGACGCGGCGTACGGTGTGTGTTGCCGCAATTGCGGACATACAGATGGACACTCTCATCCAACCCCACGTGCTCGTTATCGATCCCGATCCTTCGGCTCGCGTCCTGTTGACGGCGGTGCTGCGGCGCACCGGCCTCCGCGTCACGGCGTGCGACAGCGACGCGGACGCAGGCGAGCATTGCCTCCGCCGCAGCCGGTATGCGGTCGTCATTCTCTCGACGGACATGCCGTCGTTCGACGCGCTGCTCGCCGAAATCGCCGCGCCGCCCGAATGGCAACGGCCGAACATCATCGTTGCCACGACGACGGAGAGCGATCTGTCGATGCCGCACGCCGACGTCGTGCTGATGAAACCGTTCTACATGACGGACCTCTACGCCGCGATCGCAAAGTGCTGCACCACGTGCGGCGACGATCGCGAACGGCGCGCAAGCCCCGGCAGTGCGTCGGCGGCCACCGCGGGTGAGCGGCCGGCGTGAGCTTCTCTCGCAGCACCGCTCGTTCCGGCGCGCCTGTACCTTCGTTGGACCTTCTGACGGTGGGAAGGTTTAAGATGCTCGCTCGAACGGAGAGCGAGATCAGATGCGCAGAACGCGACCGACACTCGAGCTGAGCGACGCGAAGGAACAGGGTTACTACAACATCGGCCAGGCAGCCGCCGCCTCCGGCGTCAGCGCAAAGATGATCCGGCATTACGAGAGCATCGGCGTCATTCCAGCCGCGGACCGGACGTTCTCGAATTACCGGATCTATTCGCAGAACGACGTGCACACCCTCCAGTTCGTCCGCCGCGCCCGCGATCTCGGCTTTTCGATGAAGCACATCCAGACGCTCCTCGGCCTCTGGCAGCAGCGTCGCCCAAGCAAAGAAGTGAAGCGCCTCGCCCGCGAGCACGTCCACGAGCTCGAAGTAAAGATCCGCGCGCTCGAGGCAATGAAGCAGACACTCGAGACTCTCGCCGAACACTGCCACGGCGACCACCGCCCGGAGTGCCCAATCCTCGAGGACTTGTCAGGCGATCACGTGCATTGAGGTGCGACGTCATTTTCTGAACGACACTCCCCACCTGTCATCCCGAGCGTAGCGAGGGACCTGGGCGGGTGGAGCGCGATGCACGTGACTGCCGCCCCTCCCTCCCAGGCCCCTCGACTACGCTCGGGATGACATTAGGAAAGCTCGATGTGATTGGACGTTCGTCCTGTGGAGCGGCGCCCGCTTCGGGCGCCGGTTTTCGCGAGATGCTCGGCGGGCTGAAGCCCGCCGCTCCACAAGCGACGTTCTATTTGCTGGGGCCTTCGTGCTTCGCGGGCGCGGGCGTGGTGGACATTGAATCGACGCGCCAGGCGCTGGTGCCGGGGGGGTGCTGGTACCAGCCGGGGTCGCGTCCGTAGTCCATGTCGTCGCGGACTTTGACGAGGGTGAACATGCCGCCCATGTCGATGGGGCCGAAGGGGCCCTGGCCGCCGAGCATGGGGATGCTGTTGCGGGGCATGGCCATGGAGCCCTGATGGTCGGCCATTTCGCCCATGCCGTTGGCGCCCATGACCATGGTGCCGGGGACGAGCTCGTTGAGGCGCTGCTGGGTGCTGGCGGCGTCGATGCCGAGGAGGTTCGGGAGGTCGTGTCCCATCTGGTTCATGACGTGGTGCGTCTTGTGACAGTGGAACGCCCAGTCGCCTGGATTGTCGGCGGTGAACTCGATGTCGCGGGTGGTGCCGACCGGCACGCTGACGCTGTTCTCCGGCCACCACGCGGTCTCCGGAATCGGGCCGGCGTCGGTGCCGGTGACGTAGAAGTGATGTCCGTGTATGTGGATCGGGTGCGAGTCCATGGTGAGGTTCGCGAGGCGGATGCGCACGCGATCGCCGGTGCGTACGAGCAGCGGCTCGGTGCCGGGAAAGACGCGGCTGTTCATCGTGAAGGTGTTGAAGTCGAGCATCACCGTCGGATCGGGGGTGGCGGTGCCGGGCTTGATGAACCATTCGTTGAGGAAGATCGCGAAGTCGCGATCGACGCGGCGCACGCTCGACTGCCGCGGATGGACGATGAAGAAGCCGTGCATCCCCATCGCGATCTGCGTCATCTCGTCAAAGTGCGGGTGATACATGAGCGAGCCGGTCTGGCGCAGCGTGAATTCGTACGCGAACGTTTCGCCCGGCAGGATCTTCGGCTGGTTGAGTCCGCTCACGCCGTCCATGCCGTTCGGGAGGATGAAGCCGTGCCAGTGCACCGACGTCCCTTCCGGCAGTTTGTTGGTGACGAGGATGCGCACGCGATCGCCTTCAAAGGCTTCGATGGTGGGGCCGGGCGTGATGCCGTTGTAGCCCCAGCAATTCACTTCCAGGCCGTTCACGAACTCGCGGCGCACCGGCTCGGCGATCAGGTGAAACTCCTTCACGCCATTCACCATTCGGTGCGGGAGCGAAGCGCCGTTCGGCGTGATCACCGACGCGCGGCCGCTGCCACGTTGCGCGCGCAGCGGCTT
>DASVRB010000747.1:0-2399 GCA_036388835.1 Thermoanaerobaculia bacterium
AAAACGCCGCGGGCCGAGCCCGCCCGCCGGAGGCGCCCCCGTCGTCCCGTGTTGCCAGAGGACTACAGCCAGCGCACGGTGAAATCGATCAGGAACTGCTTGAGGCGGCCTTTGTACGGGGGGTAGAGCAATTCAATGCTGCTGAACGGGAGCCGTTGATCGAGGATACCGCGCGCGTTGGAGAACGCTTCGAATCCTGCGAAACCGTGTGATTTGCCCACCCCACTGTGGCCTACACCGCCGAACGGGAGGTCCAGTGAATAGAAATGCACCAGCGTCTGATTGATTGCAGTACCGCCCGCGCGGGTGCGGCGGACAATCTCCTGTGCGACCTTTTTCGCGCGCGTGAAGATATAGAGCACCAGCGGATGCTCGCGCGATTCGATCATTGCAAACGCCTCGTCCAGAGTGCCGTACGTCAGTACTGGAAGAATTGGGCCGAAAATCTCCTCCTGCATCACAGGCGCGTCGAGAGCCACATCCGTCAGAATCGTCGGTGTAATCGAGCGGCCCGTCATCGTCCCGCCTGTGAGTACTTGCGCGCCGCCAGCGACCGCCGTGTCGATCAATCGTTTTACGCGAGCCGCGTGGCGGTCATTCACAATCCAGCCGCGGTCGGCATCGCCGTGTGACGTAATCGTCGCGCGCAATTGCGCCAGAAACTCATCGCGCACGCTTTCGTGCACCAGTGCGTAATCGGGTGCAATACAGATCTGGCCCGAATTGAAGAACTTTCCCCAGCCAATGCGCCGCGCCGCTTCGGCAACATTCGCGGTCTTGTCCACAATGGCCGGAGATTTCCCCCCCAGCTCCAGCGTCACCGAGGTCAGATGTTCCGACGCCGCCTTCATCACAATTTTTCCGACCGCAGGACTGCCGGTGAAAAAAATGTGGTCGAATTTCTTCTCGAGCAGCGCCGAGGCCACAGTGGCGTCGCCTTCAATGACCGCGACCTCATTTTCATCGAACAGATCCGCGAGTATCCGTTTGATGCAGGCGGTCGAGGCGGGAGTCATTTCCGACGGTTTCAGAATCGCGCAATTCCCGGCCGCAATGGCCGAGACGAGAGGCGCGAGCGTCAGATTGAACGGAAAGTTCCACGGCGCGATGATCAGCACCACGCCTTTCGGTTCATACACGACAGACGAGCGCGTGCCGAGGAGCGCGAGGCGCGTCGAAACGCGCTTCGGCTTCATCCACTTCCGGAGATGGCGCACCGCATGGCGCGCCTCGCTCACGATCGGATAAATCTCGGAGAGATCGACTTCCGCGGCGGGCTTGCGGTAGTCGTCCCACATCGCCGCGCGGATCTCGTCGCGCCGGTCGAGAATCGCGCGCTCGAGGCGCCTGATCTTCTCGATCCGCTGTGCCGCCGTCGTTTGCGCGACGGCGGCACGATTGCGTTGCTGGGATTCGTAAACGCGCTCGATCGGATCGTGCGCGGGATGCAGAAGTCGCGGTGCAGGACTGCTCACCGCCGGATTCTATCCTTACGGAAAGACGACCTCGGCGATTTGGGTGAACGGGATGTAGATGATTTTGCCGGTCACGTGATCGCGACCGATCAGATCGATGCTCTTCGTCAGCTCGCAGGTATCGGTGAAGAAGAGGTCCTGCGTTCCGCCGGTCTTGAGCGTGATGCTGACGCGCTCGAGCGAGGCACCGGGGCAGCACGGCGACGCGGGAGCGGTCGTGGCCGGACCGTTGATGCGGCTGACTTCTTCGCGATGGACGACGAGCTTCGTGCCGTCGGCGCGGCAGAAATCTTCATTGGTCGACGAGCGATAGCCGCTGAACGCATCGGGATAACCGAACTCGACCGAGTCGGAGTCGAGGTTGACCGTGGTGTTGTTCGTGCGCTTCACCGTGACGGTCGGCAGCGAGTTCAGCCGGATCACGATGTTGTGGTCGCCGCTGGTGGTGATGGTGGCGCCGCCGGTCGTGTAGCCCGTGCGCGAGGCCGAGACCTGGACGCTGCCGGCGCCATGGACGTTCTTGAGCGTGAATTTGCCTTGAGAGTCGCTCTTGCGCGAGACCTCACCGGCCACAACGGTCGCACCGATCACCGGCTGTCCAGTGACGTTGTCGATCACGGTGCCGGAAATCTCCGCGTTGATCGCATTGGGAGCCGTCGGATGACGGACGGCGCGGCGCTTGCCCGCAGCCTCGGACGGTACGACAGCAAAACAGGTCGCGACCAGCGCGACGGACAGCAGACGGCGGAGTTTGATCACGTTGACAGGTCTCCTCAAAGTCATATTGCCTGCGACGTACCACGCCGCAAGACAGTTTCGCCCGATGGTAACACTCACTTATATGTAGTTACGTCGGGGAGATGGGGAGTGTCTAGGAAGTGTTGGGGCTGGTGGGGTTTCTCGGTGCCTCGGTGCCTCGGTTCC
>DASVRB010000748.1:0-2813 GCA_036388835.1 Thermoanaerobaculia bacterium
CATTCCTGGCGGACAGGACGGCCTTGCATCGTTTCATTGCGCTTCCTCAATCTCCCGAGCTGTTGCGCGCGCGCGCCGCGGACATTGCGGCGGATGCGGGGTATGGAACGGCGGTGGATACGGAATCGCGGTTCACGCTCGACGGCCAGGCCTTCGAATACGTGCGCACAGGGGCCACGCCCACAGCGCCAGCCGCACCGAAGACGGATGAGGACCGGTGGTCGCGCTTTCGCGCGTCGCCGCTGCCGCTGCTGCATTTCTGGTATCGAAGCAGCCCCGTGCCGATGCTGCCGGATGACGCCTGGATCGTCACGCCGAACTCGCCGCAGAACACGATTTCCGGAATGACGTTGATGCGGCTGGACTCATTCGGGAGGCTGCTCTATTTCGAAGGAGCGCCGCCACAGGAGGAGCAGTCGGCGCCCGCCGGCACAGTGCGGCCCGACTGGAGCCGCTTCTTCAATCGCGCCGGTCTCAAAATGAGCGAGTTCCGCCCGGCCGTGCCGCGTTGGACCCCGCCGCAGCACAGTGACGAGCGGCTTTCGTGGACCGGCGTCCATCCGGCGCGTCCGGAAGTGCCATTACGGATCGAGGCGGCGTCGTATCGCGGGAAACCGGTCTGGTTCGAGGTGGTCTGGCCGTGGCAGTCGCCGACGCGCGATCTGAAGAGCGCGCCTCCGGTGCTCGGATTCATGATCGCGCTGCTGTGCCTCTATTTCGGTTCGATGGCGCTCGCGGTGCTGCTGGCGTGGAAGAACATCCGACTGGGGCGTGGCGACCGCCGCGGCACGTTCCGGCTGATGCTTTTCATTTTCGTTTCGCGGCTGATTTACTGGCTCTTTGCCGCGCATCATGTCGCCTCAGTGTACGAAGTGCCGTTGTTCATCAGGGCGCTGCAGTCGGCCTTGTACTGGGCCGCGCTGCTCGGCCTCCTGTATCTCGCACTCGAGCCGTTCGTCCGCCGCCGCTGGCCGGAGTTGTTGATCTCGTGGAGCCGTTTTCTTGCGGGCGACGTACGCGATCCGCTGGTCGGGCGGCACATCCTGATCGGCGGTGCGTTCGGTGTCGCGGCCATCATCGCGGGACAGCTCGCCGTGCTCGCGCCGGTCATGCTCGGGCGGCCCATACGGAAGCCAAGCCTGAACTCCGGTCTCATTTACGAGTGGGCACTCGCAGGCGTGCGCGGATTCGGCACGCAGTCGACGAATCAGATCACCGGCTCATTGATGTTCTCGTTCGTCATCCTGTCGCTGGTGCTGTTTTTCGCGATGGTGACGCGCAGGAGCGCGGTGGCGTTCGGGGTGACGTGGCTGCTGTTGTACGCCGTGCTCACCTTGAACGTTTCGGACGCCACGCCGCTCGATTACGTAATTGGCTTGGTCGTGCCGACGCTCGTCATTACGGCATTGGCGCGACACGGATTACTTTCGCTGATCGCGTTCTTTTATTTCCTGCACCTCTGGACGTTTTATCCAGTGACGACCGAGGTTTCGGCGTGGTATGCGACGTCGTTCCTGCTGCAGCTCGCGGTGGTGACGGCGATTACGCTGTTCGCGTTTCGCGTCTCACTGGCGGGACAGAAACTCGTCAGCCCGTCGTTCTTCGACGAATGAACGGGCGGGCCACAATGGCCCGCCCGCGCAAACGACGTTCTATTTCTGCGCTTCCTGAAGACCGCGGCGGAACGCTTCGTTCGTGCCCTTCAATGCGTCGAGCGCGAGGCTCTGGAAATTCTCGCGGTTGGCCTGCAGCACCATGTTCTTCTTGCTCTTGACCGGTCCGAAATCGATGCCGATTTTCTGCATGCCGTCGATGAAGGCGGCGTTGGAGGACTGATCGGCGGTCACGAAATCTCCCGGATCGCCTTCCACACCGATGCCGTCGTTCATGCGCGCGAACGCTCCGCCTTTGTCGCTGGCGATGTAGAAGAGCGTGTACGCCGGATTCGCGTAAACGGCCGCTTTCGCCTGGACCGACGCGCGGCGCGCGAATTTGCCGCCGGAGCCGCCCACGGTCGCAAAGTCGATGTGCATGAGCGGGAAGATCATCAGCGCGTCGAGCTCTTTCGACATCTCCATGATGGCGCGCATGTTGGTCTGGCTCATCATGCCCTGATCGCTGATGTCGCCGTCGAAGTTGGTGAACCAGAGCGGAATCTCGGTGGGCGACGCGACGAGGTAATCGGTTTTACGGTCGCGCGAGCGTTTGGTATACGGCTTCTCGGCGGTGCTGCCGGTCATTTTCATTTTCTGAAACGCGGCCGATTTGAGGACGCTCTCGAGCGGCACGACTTCAATGCCGCCGGCTTTCAGTTCTTCGATGAAATCGGCGTATGCGGCGTCTGCAATGGCCTGCACGGTCGCGAAATCGACGTTGCCGAGAACGACTTCCATGGTCGCTTTGGACCCGGAGCTGCGCTGGTTGCCGACGCTGCCGAGCCAGTCTTCAGCGCGCGCGACGACTTTGGTGCGGGTGGTGAAAATGACCCGGTATCCCGGCACGGCCACGCGCTTGGCGCCTCTTGCACCGCGAATGGATTTGACGTCGACGAGCTTGCGAATGTCGGCCGTCGCGACCTCGTCGGGCGAAATGGCAAAGGCCTGGATGGGAAGTGAGAGGACGGCCAAGAGGCCGAGCAGACCTGCAGTGAGACGATTTTTCATCGAGAGACTCCCGTTCGTTTAGTTGGACCTGTTAGAGATCGCGCAGAAACGGAGAGAAGTCCCTCAGGCCGGGCCGGCACGGCCGGCGGCGGCGGGCACGGCCGGCGGCGGCGGGCACGGCCGGCGGCGGCGGGCACGGCCGGCGGCGGC